>JAADGJ010000130.1 GCA_013152435.1 Chloroflexota bacterium
CCAGGGTGACCACCTGTCCCTCTTGCAACGGCTCCTGACTCTCCGGGACGAAGAACGGCGGCTCCGGGTGCATCAGCCCTAAAGCATGCCCCGCATGATGCGGGAAGTGCTCCGCTACCCCGGCCTCCTCAAAGACGCCCCGCACGGCCGCGTACACCTGTCCCCCCGTCACCCCCGGACGCAGCATCGCCTCGCCCGCCGCCTTGGCGCGCAGCAGCAAATCCATGTGCCGACGCTGCGCGTCCGTGGGCCGCCCGACAGCATACGTGTTCGTGATATCCGCACGATAGCCATTGACTATGGGAAAGAAGTCGACGATCATCAGGTCGCCTGGCTGCAAGATCCGGTCGGACGGCGGTCCTCCCGATCGACCGCCGGATGCGAAATCCCCCAGCATCGTCACCACACCCCCGGCAGCCTTCACCGTCGCCGCGTGCACCGCCGCATACACGTCGAGCTCGGTCACCTCCGGCTGGACGGCTGCACGCGCCGCCGCGTGTCCGGCCACAGCCGCCTGCACGGCGAACCGAATGGCCGCCAGCTCATCGGGATCCTTCCGGAGCCGCATCGCATGCAGCACCGGCGTCACATCCACCACGGTCGTCCCCGACTCCCGCAAAACCTCCGCGATCCTCCACGGCAGATGGGCAGGCTCAATCGCTACGCGCCGTGGCCGCCTCTCGAGCAGCCAGTTTGTCAGCATCCCCACAACGCCGGCGTGGCGATCACGTCCCGGCTGACGGCCATCGTACCACTCGTACACCACGATCTCATCCACGTGAGCGTGCTGCGCCCCCCGGGCCGTCCAGTTGTCCAGGAAGAGCCGGGCCGCCCCTCCCCGCTCCAGGACCAAAAGACGGGTGCTGGGCACGTTCAGCGTGTTGGGCGAGATGTAGTGCCCCGTCAGGTAGTGGACGTGCCACGGCGCCGCAATGAGGACGACCTCCACCTCAGCCTCGATTCCTTCCCACAACCGGCCCTGTCGCGAACGGCATCCCTCGGCCGTCAGCATGGATCACCCCTCCGGTAAGACCGAGCGAAGCTTCTCGAAGGCGATGCGCGCCACATCGCTCGGGGGCATCTCCCAATAGGACTGGTTGAAAAGCTCCAGCGAGACGGCGCCCTGATACCCATTCTCCGCCAGCATGCCCAACATCTCCCGCACCGGGAAGATCCCATCCCCGGGCATCACCCGATCATGATCGGTCAGCTCCGGCACGGGAATCCCTTCTGGCACGTCGTTCACGTGCACGATGCCGATGCGCTCAGCCGGCACCGCTCGCAGGTCGTCCACGGAGCGGCCGCTGCGGTGAATGTGGAACGAATCCACCGTCAGGCAGCCATCCGGGTCCCCCGCTCGCTGCACGATCTCCCAGGCCAACGGTAAATTGTTCACATGCTCCAGGAATCCCAGGAACTCAAAGGCGATCCGGACGTCATGTTCCCGCCCCAACGCCACCAAACGCGCATATCGCTCCACCAACAGGTCCAGATCGACCTGGCCCGCGGGCGGGGTGGCGACGATGACCGGGGCCTCCAACGCGGCGGCGATCTCGATGCGCCGTCGCGCCTCGTCCCATGCCGCCGTGAACGCCTGCCCCTGCGTACCTCCCCAATCGTGCACAGCGATCACAGAGGGCACGGCGAGCCCCCGATCCCGCAGCGTTTCTTTCACCGCCTCCAGCGTGCCGCCGCCGGCCACGAACGCATCGATGTCATCCACCCACAGCTCGATGCCCTGGAAGCCCGCCTCCGCCGTCACGGTGATCTTCGTCATCAGATCCGCCGGCTGAATCGTGCTGGTGTTCAAACACAAGAGGAATCCCGCCATCGTTTACCTCCCCGGTAAGCACCCTGGTGGCACCACACCCGAGCATGACGAATGGGAAAATCGCAAAGGGAGGGCCCTCCGCATTTCCTCGACCTCCGGGGCGAAGGGCATCCTCCCTCATGTCCACAGCTACGCGCGAGCGATCAGAACCCTCATTCCGGCTTCACAACGTGGAACTGCGTCCGGGCTTTGGCTGTGAAATCGGCGGTGCTGACCACCACGTTCAACACCTCCTCCGTGACCGGCACGCCATCCGGCCAACGCGTGGGGATGGTCAACGCCACATCGAAATGGCCGTTCTCATCCACGACACCGCCGGCGACCGGCTTCGGTTGGAAGGTGGCCGTCGGGACGGTCACGTAGATCCTGAGCTCAGCCCCGGGCGGCCAGTTTCGTCCCACGACTCGGATCGTCTGCCCCACCGTTCCCTCAGACGGATTCAATGAGACGGAGGGCTGTCCCGGGAGGCCAAAAACCGTCACGCGATCGGGCAGAAAGCCCCGATCACCGGCGGGCAATCCCTCTACGGCCAGCAAGACGCCCGGCTTTAGCTCGTCCAGCCACAGCGACCACCCATCCTCCGTCACCACCTGCGTATGCTCAGAGAGGGCGATCTCCACCGGCGCACGGTCCTTCGGCTGCACCGTGAGCACCCGCCGCTGTCGGTCCACGCGCATCAACGTCCCCTCCAGCCGCGTCATCTGCACCGGGGTCCCCGGCTCCCGCCGTATATCCAGGATCAGCCATGGCCCGCTGGTGCCCCGTACCACAGCCACATAGCGACGGCTGACCCCAGGCTCCCAATCGCCCCCTTCCTCCGCAACCACCCGGGCCGTGACCAGGTACTCCTGCCAGTGATCCGTCCACGCCGCCTGATTGACCCGCGCCACGCTGAGAAGCCGAATGCTCTGGACAGCCCGCAATCGCGCCTCCCAGACATCCTCACCCTGCTGGATCCGGGCTACCGGCGAAATCAACCGCAACGCCTGATCGATACGTCCTCGATCCATCGCCTGGAAAAAGCGGGCGATCACCTGCTCGGCAGGCTCGACGGGCTGCCCCTCCGTCTGCGACACATAGGCCGGCCGCACGGCGATCCGGATCGCCAACAAGGCGCTCCCATCCCCCACCGGTGGTCCATAAACCGTGATGATGTCTCCGGAGTGAATCTGGGTAAGATCCATGGGATGCCCACCCAGCCCGACGATGGTAGCCCCGGGTCTGACGACGATCTGCTCGAATCCCTGAGACGGATAAATGGCGATGACGCTCATGATCGTTGAGACATCGCGCACCCGGGCATCGATGATGATGGGAGGGCCCAGGGTAGCCGATGGCGTGGGCGCCGTCAGCGTAGGAACCGCCGTGAGCAGATCACTGACGTCTTCAGGATTGCAGGCCGTAACCGACCACGCCCCAGCGAGGATAATCAACAACAGCCAGAGGATTCGTCGCATAAATGCCTCCGGGGAGCCAGGATCAGGGGATCAGTAACCCAGCCGACGGATATGATCCTCGTCCATACCGAAGTGATGGGCGATCTCGTGAATCACGGTACGGCGTACCCGCTCACGCAGGTCCTCGGGGTCACGGGAATAAGCCAGCAACGGGCCACGAAAGAGCGTGATCTTATCCGGCGGGACGAGGCCATAATGCGTCGTACGCTGCGTGAGCGGCACGCCCTCGTACAGGCCGAAGAGCGTGGCCCCATGCGGAACACCCGCTCGCCTCAGATCCGCCCGCGTGGGCCAGTCAGCGATGACGATGGCCACGTTATCCAGGCGCTTGCGGATCTCCTCAGGCAAACTCTCCAACGCCTCGTCCACCAGCCGATCGAATTCTTCCGGACGTACCACCATTCCCATACCTGCCAAGAGAGCACCGCGATCACAAGAACATGTAAGCGACCAGAGTATACCATCGGCCGGTAGCGGCGTCCAGAGAGGCCATGATAAGGTGGTGCGGAAACCGAAAAGCCCCGCCCCCCATGACAGGATCAGGGCTTTTCAGAGTGCGTTTGAGAAATGCCGTCGCTTCTGCTGTGGGGAGGCCCGGAGGGTAGCCCCCTCCGGAAAAAGCCCTTCTCCGCTCTCGACCTGTCCGGCCCCGGCACGGGTCCTGCAGGAAGCGCCGAGAGAGGCAGGTGCAGGCCGAAAAGCGGAGTTTTCGTGGAGGGAAGGTCCCCTCCACACATCCCCCTGTGGAGCTGTCGTTGAGGGAGACCCTCAGACACCTTCTCAGCGTGCGGCGGCGTGCGCTCCATCACACGTCAGGATCGATCAGGAACCCGTATGAGCAGGGACCGCCGCGATGGTGATGAAGAACAGAACAACCACCAGGATGGGGAACAGGACCAGCCGCAAGGTGCGCCCATGGGAGGGGGGCTGATGCCACATCACGCCGATGGCGATCAGCGTTTGCAATCCGTAGTAGAAGGCAAAGGCCCGAGAGGCCAATGTGAGCACGCTGAAGACATCATAGGCCCAGATGAGTAGGATGGCGATGACGGTCACGATCGCATAGGCGCGCTTCTCGGGCAGGCGCCCCCGGGTCTCCCGCTCCAGGAGCCCGCCGGTACCCACGGTATCCGCTACGGCCGCCCCGAACTGGCTGAACATCGCGCCGGCGGACAGGATCATGCCGAATCCCCACGCCGCCTTCTCCACGATCTCAATGATGGCCGTCTCATTGATGATCTTCACTCCAGGCATCAGCACGGCCACCAGCGGCACGAAGATGATGTACACCACGGCCGCCACGATCTGCGCCACCCACATGGCCCGCACGCGAGGCCCCGGATCGTACTCGGCTCCCAGATATTTGACCGTCTCGAACCCCTGTGTGATGAGCAGCATCCCGCCCAACACACGCAGGCTGTGCCATCCGATCTCCGGGCTGGGGAAGACCAGCTCCCGGCCATCGAACTCCAGATTGTACGCCACCAGCATCACGATCAGGCCGCCGATGATGGACATCTTCAGATTGACAGCAACCTTCTCCAGTTTCTCCATGCCGTGCAACCCGCCGCGGTAGCCCGTCCAGCCGATGTACGCAAGCACCAGCGTGCTCAGCACGCGAATTCCCAGACCGTTGTAGAGATGAAACGAGTTCAGGGCGAATCCGCTGAGCAAGGCGATGTAAAAGGCGATGGAGATGATGTAGGAGACGCCCAACGCCAGGTTGGACAGGTGTTCGAGGAAGGCCCAGTGAGGAGCCTGGCCGTTCAGCTTATCCCGCAGAACATCGAAATGCCGGATATTCGTGCGGATGGCCTCGCCGACGGAGATGGCGAAGAGGTTGATTACGATCATGGCCGGCAGGGCCAGATTGCCGAAATTCTCGTACAACAGCGGAGCGGCAACCAGGAATCCGCTCCCGATGATGGACGCCAGGGGAGTGACCGTGATCGTCCACAATCGTGATTTCCGAACCGGTGACAGATAAAAGATCGCCAGGAACGCGAGTATGCCCGCGACCCCAACGATCGAGTTGATTATCAATGGTTGGGTCATAGTTCCTCAATGAAGCAATCAACGCGATAGCCGTTGGGTGAATCAATGCGATCATCGCCTCCCCAACCCGCGTGATCGGGGAGCGACGCGACAACGAAAGTCCAAAACGCCCCCCCACGTCGACGAGGTACCTTCCCTCTTGTCCAAACCGCTCGCGACGTGAGAATCCGGTTCTAGACGGTTGTCCGACGTGCTCCCCGACTAGAGGAACGGATCCGCAAATCTTAGCTGCCACAGCTGTCGATCATTCGACACGCGACGAGATCGACCCGTGACAAGGCCGTAGATACAATGGATAGCCCACATAGCGTCAGGAATGTCCATGAAAAACATCTGTGTGTGGCGGATACACCACCAGATTCCGCCACCGTTCCAATAGGGCCACCTACCACTCACTGCCACCTACCGGCAGCAACTAGGCACAAGCCTTACTGTAACATAACATATACCACCGTGTCAAAGCGGTAGCCCTCGTCGGGAAACCCCACGTATCTCCTCGCCAGTTGAAAGGACGGCTCCTCCTTTTCCTTCCCGCAAGTCATGGTATAATTTCTATAGCGCGATGCCATGAGCATGCGCACCACTCTCGCCAGTCGGTAGAAGATCGGACACAAGCTCAAGAAGGAAGAAGGAGAGGAACGCATGGAGTATCGATCTCTGGGACGAACAGGTGTACTGGTATCCCCCATCTGCCTGGGGGCGATGAACTTCGGAGGACCGACGTCAGAGGAAGAGTCCATCCGGATCATCGATCGAGCGCTGGACGCGGGCATCAATTTCATCGATACGGCGAATGTGTACAACGCAGGCGAGAGTGAACGCATCGTCGGCAAGGCGCTGAAGCAAAACGGGAAGCGAGATCAGGTGGTCCTGGCGACGAAGGTGCACGGCCGGATGGGAGATGGCCCCAACGACCGTGGCAACAGTCGCTACCACATCATGAAGGCGTGCGAGGATTCCCTGCGCCGCCTGCAAACGGACCACATCGATCTCTATCAGCTTCACCGCCCCGCGCTGGAGATCCCGCAGGATGAGACCCTGCGCGCCTTGGATGATCTGGTGCGGCAGGGGAAGGTCCGCTACATCGGTTGCTCCACCTTCCCGGCATGGATGGTGATGGAAGCTCTGGCCATCAGCGAGCAGTACAATCTGGCCCGCTTCATCTCCGAACAGCCGCCATACAACCTGGTGGATCGGCGGATCGAGAATGAGCTGATCCCCCTGGCGCAGCGATACGGGCTGGCCATCCTGCCGTGGTCGCCGCTGGCCGGCGGCATCCTGGCCGGACGCTACAAGAAGGGGGCGCCGCCGCCTCCGGACTCCCGAGCAGGCCGACAGGGAGGAGCGGGCCTCTTCGCCCAACGGATCACCCCCGCCGCCCTGGACGTGGCGGAGAAGATGGCCGAACGCGCCCGAGAGAAGGGCATGACGCCCTCACAATTCGCCCTGCTATGGTGCAAGGATCAGCCAGGCGTCACCTCCCCCATCATCGGCCCCCGAACCATGGAGCACCTGGAGGACGCTCTCCCGGTGCTGGAGATGACCCTCTCCGATGAGGATCGGGCCTTCTGCGACGAGCTGGTCCATCCCGGCAACGCCGTATCTGACTTCCACAACAGCAACCCGTGGATGAAGGCTCGCATCTTCTGATTCGGATCACATCGTAACTCAAGAGGCTTCCACGCCCGCTGACAGCGGGCGTGGAAGCCTCCTCGCGTTAACCTCAAGGGCGGCCCGAGGGGCGCCAGCCCCTCCAAGGACGCGATCCCCCGCTCACGTCCAATCCAGGATCACACCCAACACCTCTTCCGGCCGATCCAGGATCAACTCATAGGCCTCCTGCGCACGAGCGACCGGGAAGCGGTGGGTGATCAGCGGCTTGATCCGCAGCTTATGTCGATTTAACAGCGGGAGCACTGTCGCCGGATCCTCCCAGGCGCACGGGAAAGCCACGATCGCCCGCTTCAGATGGGTGGGATGGAACTCGATGTGAAACGGATCGGGGTAATATCCCTGCAAGCAGATGCGCCCCTCCCGCCGGATCAGCTTCAGACAGAAGTCGAAGAGCCCGGCATTCCCGGAGGTATCGATGACCACGTCCGCCCCCTCCGGCTGGAACCGGCGAACCACCTCCGCAAGATCATCGTCCCAGGCATTGACTGCCACATCGGCGCTGTGCAGGGCGGAGAGATCCACCCGTCGCTGAATCAAGTCGCTGGTGATCACCACCGCCCCACGCAGGCGAGCCATCTGCGCCGACATCTGTCCGATCATCCCCTGGCCGATGACCACCACCAGATCATCGGGGCGGACGTCGATCAACCGCACGCCGTGGGCGCCGACGCATGGCATCATGAAAAGGCTGGCCTCCTCCATGTCCACCATTGGCCCCAACTTCCACACCTGATCCTGAGGCACCACGGAGTAGCCAACATGTCCGAACCACCCCTTGCGTCGGAGGTCATCATCCTGCACTCTGGCGCCCGTTGCCACGGCAACCCGATCCCCCACGGCCAGGCCGCGCACCTCAGGGCCCACCGCCTCCACAACACCTGATCGCTGGTATCCCGGAACGTGGGGATAATGGGAGGGCACATCGTCCCCCCAGTGGTCGTACCGCCCGGTCAACGCCCACCGTTCCGTCCCCACGCTGATCCCGGAATAGACGGTCCGCACCGCCACGTCAGTCGGGCCGAGATCGGGCACGGCGACCGAGATCATATCCACCCGATACGGCTCCACGAAGGCGATAGCCCTCGTCTTCTCGCCCATTGTTCCCCCCAATCCGCTCACGACCGGATGCGCACCACGACTTTGGCAGCCTGCTTCCGGCGCACCAGGTCGAATCCATAGGCGATCTCATCCAAAGAGATCGTGTGGGAGATCAGCCGACGCAAGTCCACCAACCCCAGGCGGACCTGATCCAGGACCTGCTGATGCACGTTTTCCTCTCTGGGATGGATAAACCGCAGCGCCCAGGTGCTCGGCGTGCCAGACCAATCCAGGGTAGCCCTTCGCTCCGGAGCAATCCCATAAATGCCAATGTGCCCCCCATCGGCGAGAGAGCGCATACCCGACTGCAAGACCTCCCAGTTCCCCACAGCCTCCACGGCGAAATCCACGCCTCGCCCGTCCGTATAAGCCCGCACGGCCTCCGCCACATCTTCGACCGTCGTGTTGATCACGGCATCCGCGCCGAGGTCCCTTGCCTTCTCCAGCGGCTCCGGACGGCGCCCGGTGACGATCACTGGATGGGCACCGATGATCTTCGCCGCCATAGTGAAGCTCAGCCCCACCACCCCGCTCCCCAGGATCAGCAGGCTGCGCCCGGGTTGCACGCCGAGTCGGTAGAGGAAGCTGAGCGTCTCCTTAAAGGTGATGAACATCCCCGCCAGGTCGGGATCGAAATCAGGAGGCATCTTCTGTTGGGCAGTGGCGAAATGGGGCAGTTTCGGAACCTGCCCACGAGGGGTATCCGCAATGATGGCCTCCGCATCGGCGACGACGCCATACTCGGCGAAGCCGCCAAACATGGAACCGTACTCGCCCAACATCTCGCCGGGCCGCACGGCGGCGGGACGCAACACCAGATCGCCTGGCTTCAAGTTGCGGACCCGTGGCCCACACGCGATCACCCGGCCGATGCTCTCATGCCCCAGGATACAGGGATACACCTGATGGGCTGGGAAGGATCCATCGATGACGTGCGTGTCCGTGCCAGAGCAAATGGAACAGGTGAGGATCTCGGTCAGCGCCTCATACTCGCCGTAGGTCGGCTCGGGTACGTCGGCGATCGTGATCTGTCCGGGTTCTGGGACGACAACAGCCCGCATGCTTCGCCTCCTTGGTTTCACTTCGATCCATCCCCCCAACGCCGCTTCCATCGGGGAGGAGATTGTCCAACCCGGAAGCCAGTTTACCCTGACAGGGTAAGGCCGTCAACCCGGTGTCGGCCGCCCCACCCCGACAGGCCCGGCTATGGTATAATGCTGCATCCATGAAAGTTCCCTCACAGGGATGCCCCCAGAGGGCAGGAGATCGGATCCATGCACATGCCCATCAGCAAGAGGAAGGGCCCCGAAAGACGGCGGGAGATCTCTCGTCGGAAGTTCCTCGCCCTCTCAGCGGTGGGAGCCTTTACGACCGCCTGTGGCGAGGCCCCCGCCCCTCTCGCCTCCATCCGCAGCCCCGTCACGCCGACGCCGCTGTCAGCCGCCGTCCCGATGAAAGAGGAGGTACCGAAGATGAGTCGAGTGGCCTTGATCCGTATATCCGATCGCGTGGAAGGAATGCGCCGGGCCCTGGCGCTGTTGGACGTGGATGGGCCCGCCGGTAAGAAGGTGCTCCTGAAACCCAACTTCAACAGCGCAGATCCAACCCCGGGCTCCACCCATAACGATATGTTGCGCGCCCTGGTGACCTGGCTGAGGGAGGAGGGTGCCGGCCCCATCACCGTGGCCGACCGCAGCGGCATGGGAGATACCCGCCAGGTCATGGAACAAAAGGGGATCTTCGAGCTGGGTCGAGAGCTGGATCTTGAGGTACAGCCCCTGGATGAGCTCGATGCCGACGGCTGGGAGCTGATTCGGCTGCCGGAGAGCCACTGGCGAGACGGGTTCCCCATAGCGAAGCTGGCCCTGGAGACGCCGTATATCCTCCAGACCTGCTGCCTGAAGACCCATCAGTACGGCGGGCATTTCACGCTCTCGTTAAAGAACTCGGTGGGGCTGGTAGCCAAATACCTCCCCGGAGAAAGCTACAACTACATGAACGAGCTGCACACATCGCCCGACCAGCGTCTCATGATCGCCGAGATCAACGCGGCCTACGCGCCGGACCTCATCGTCCTCGATGGGGTGGAGGCCTTCGTGAAGGGTGGGCCGGCCCGGGGCGAGCGGGTGCAGGCCAACGTCGTCTTGGCGGGCACGGACCGGGTGGCCATCGATGCCGTCGGTGTGGCCATCTTGCGCCATTTCGGGACGACACCAGAGGTGAGCCGGGGGCGGGTGTTCGAGCAGGAGCAGATCGCCCGGGCCGTGGAGTTGGGCCTCGGGGCGCAGAGCCCTGATCAGATCGAGATCCTCACGGATGATGAGGAGGGGGCGGCCTTCGCCAGGCAGATCCGGACGATCCTGGCCGCGTAGGCGTAGGGCGTAGCCAGGTGCGGCGCACCTCCGGAAGTTTGTCACACTTTAGCCAACTCATAGCCAGGGAGGCTGCTGATGAAAATCACCGGCGTGGATATCTACAACGTGCAGGTACACGATATGAACCCGGTGATCGTTCGCGTCCATACGGACGAGGGGATCGACGGCGTGGGCGAGGTAGCGCTGGCCTATGGCGTGGGCGCTCAGGCCGGACTGAACATGGTACGGGATCTCGCCGAGCGATTCCTCATCGGCGCCGATCCCTCCCGGATCGAGCACCTGTGGGATCGGATGTACCGGGACACCTTCTGGGCACAGGGCGGCGGCCCCGTCGTCTTCGGCGCCATGAGCGCGATCGAGGAGGCGCTATGGGATATCAAGGGAAAGACGCTGGGGGTGCCCGTATACGAGCTTCTCGGGGGCCGCTGCTGGGATCGGCTGCGGCTATACGCCAACGGATGGTATCGGGGCTGTGTGCGTCCTGAGGAGTACGCGGAGGCGGCGCTGAAGGTCGTCGCCGACGGATATACCGCTCTCAAGTTCGACCCGTTTGCCATTCGGCCGGATGGCACGTGGCGATACCCGCGGCGCGCGCTGGATCGGGAGCTGGCGGACCTAGCCTTCGCCCGGGTGAAGGCGGTACGGGAGGCCGTCGGGCCGGAGGTGGACATCCTGATCGAGGTGCACGGAAACCTGGGCACCACCTCGGCCATCCAGATGGGGAGACGCTTTGAGCCTCTCAAGCCGTTCTTCTACGAGGAGCCGGTGGACGCCTTGAACGTGGATGCCATGAAGAAGGTGGCCGACAACGTGGATATCCCCATCGCCGCCGGGGAGCGACTCTACACCCGCTATGGTTTCCGACAATACATCGAAAAGCAGGTGTTGGACATCCTGCAGCCGGATCTGGGGCTGGCCGGCGGCATCATGGAGACGAAGAAGATCGCCGCACATGCGGAGACCTATCACCTGCACGTCCAGCCGCACAACTGCGCCGGCCCGATCGCTACGGCCGCGGCGGTTCAGCTGGACGCCTGCATCACCAACTTCATCATCCAGGAGGTGTTCCCCTACCGCCCAAAGGAGCACTACGCGCTCGTGGTACAGGCGCTGGAACAACAAGTAGTAGATGGATATCTGGAGATCCCCACCGCACCGGGATTGGGCGTGGAGCTCAACGAGGAAGTCATCTCACGCTATCCACGCATACACGTCGGAGAGGCTTAAGGGACGAACGTCCGAAAGTGAAGGAGGCGAGGACGGCCATGGGTAGCACGATCGCAGATGTCATCGCTACGACATTGGCGGAAAACGGCGTGGAGATCGTCTTCGGGCTGCCCGGCGGAGAGAGCATCGACCTGGTGGCTGCGCTGGAGCGGGCGGGCATCCGGTTCGTGCTGGCCCGCCATGAGGCTCGTGCGGCCTGGATGGCCGACGCCTATGCTCGCGTCGGCCGACGGGTCGGCGTCTGCCTCTCGACGCTGGGTCCCGGCGCGGCCAACCTGGCGGCCGGGCTGTCTCACTGCTACCTGGACCGATCTCCGGTATTGGCCCTGACGGCCCAGCTCGAGCCAACCCTGATGCCACGCCACTCGCATCAGCGACTGGACCTGAGGCGGCTAATGGCGCCCGTGACCAAGGGAAGCTGGCCTATCGCTGTGGAAGATGACGTGGCGCAGCGAGTACGCGAGGCGATGGCACTGGCAAGATCCGGCCGTTTTGGGCCGGTACATCTCGAGCTCCCGGCCTCGGTGGCGCAATCCCCGGCCAGGCCCGATTCCTCAGAGACGAGGGAGGCTGCGCCGCACCTGCCGTCGGTGCCTGCGGAAGCGATCCAGGGAGCGGCCGAGGCGCTGCGCACAGCGCGACGCCCCGCCATCCTGGTCGGCCTGGGGATCGAGCCTTCAGCGCCGTATGCGCCGCTGCGCCGCCTGGCAGAAGCGTTGCACGCGCCAGTCGTCGTCACGCCCAAGGCGAAGGGCGCCATCCCGGAGGACCATCCCCTGTACGCCGGGGTATTGGGTCTGGAGCGCCGGGAGACCTCAGCCGATCTACTGCATCGTGCCGATCGCATCCTGGCCGTGGGGTTCGATCCGGTGGAGTTGGTGATGCCGTGGGACTTCGAGGCGCCAGCGATCTTCGCGGCCGAATTTCCCAACGAGGACCCGCCACTGCCGACGGAGATCGAGCTGATCGGCAACCTCGGAGCGACGCTGGAGGCGCTGGCGGCGGAATCCTACAGCCGCTCAGGCTGGACGCCGGACGAGATCGCCGCGGCGAGGCCGCCCTGGCCGGAGCACGACATGACGCCCCTGCAGCCATCCCGACTATTGCGCACGGCCCGGGAGGCCCTGCCCGATGATGCCATCGTCACCTGCGACGTGGGCTCCCACAAACTGCTCATCGGGAAGCTTTGGCCCGCACGTATGCCGAACCGCTTCCTGGTATCCAACGGGCTCTCGATCATGGGATACGCGCTCCCCGCCGCGATCGGGGCGAAGATCGCGGAGCCTGAGACGCCAGTCGTCTGCTTCACCGGAGACGGCGGGATGGGCATGGTAGCCTCGGAGTTGGAGACGGCGGCACGGTTGAGGCTCCCCGTCATCGTCGTCGTGCTGGCCGATCAAGCCATGAGCCTGATCCGGCTGAAGCAGGAGGCGGCCGGCTACGAGCCCGTCGGGACGCTGTTCGCGCCGGTCGACTGGTGTGCGGTGGCGCGGGGCTTCGGCGCACGGGCCACCGTTGCCCGCACGAGCGAGGAGGTGCGTGTCGCCATCGATGCGGGATTGGCGGCCGACGGGCCCATGTTGATTGAGGCCCGGATCGACGCGTCGGAGTATCGATCGTATTGAGACGCTGATGGAGGATCTAATGGGAATGAAAGGCTAGGACTGCCCAATAGCCGGCACCCGTCGTTCGGGCGGCCCCACGTACTTGATCTCCCGCTTGCCTGCAAATTTCAAAGGTGAGCCGGACGTCCATTCCTCATGCACATGCGCGGCCAAGCCAGCCGTGCGCCCTATAATAAAGACGGCCTTGGCATACCGCCAATCGATCCCCATGTCAGAGAGGATGGCCGCCTGAGCACCGTCCACGTTCAGGGGAAGTGGGCGCTGGGCGGCCTTCTCCAGTTCCGCCTCTATCGCACGGGCCAACGTCACGTGTGGCCCGCTGATATTCCACGTATCTGCCAGCGCCAACAAACGTTCAGCGCGAGGGTCCGGATTATGAAAGCGATGACCGAAGCCAGGAATGCGCTGGCCGGCCTGGCGAAACTCAGCCACGATGCGGGCGGCCAGTGACTCAGGATCGCTTTCAGGATGACGCAAGGCGACTTGAAGCATCTTCGCACAGGCTTCGCCCGCCCCGCCATGATACTCGCCGATGGCGTTGATGCCGGCAGCAATAGCGCATTGCATCGGCACCCCGCAGCTCGCGACAGTTCGAGCGACCTGAGTGGAAGGGGCGTTGATGCTGTGCTCGGCACAAATGACCAGCATCGCCTCAATCATCCGCCCTTCCGGGCCCCTCGGCAACTCGCCGGTCATCAGCAGATAGACCACGTCGCCAAAGGTATATCCCCCCGCCATGTCCACCAGGTTGTATCCGCGGACCAACACCCGGTCCGGATAGATCTGGGATATGGCCGTCGTGATAGGCTCTACCATCTCATGACTCCCTGCGGCCATGACGAAAAGCTCGCACATCGACAACGCTAATCCCCTCTCCCATGGGATGCACGATCACGGGATTGAGGTCTATAGACAGGAGG
Source organism: Chloroflexota bacterium (assembly GCA_013152435.1). Taxonomy (NCBI): domain Bacteria; kingdom Bacillati; phylum Chloroflexota; species Chloroflexota bacterium. The sequence goes on from JAADGJ010000130.1 coordinate 14,263, forward strand.
CGATCGGCCTGTTCTACCGCCAGCCGGGAGAAGTTGACGATCAACTGGATCAGCGCATCGACATCGGCTGGCGGCCGACCACGGAACCCCTGCAAAAGCGTCCACGCCTTGGTCTGCTTGACCATGTGCAATGCCTGAGCGCGCGTAAGGGGTGGCAACCGCAATACCACATCGTCCAACAGTTCTACCAGGATGCCACCAGACCCAACGGCCACCACAGGGCCAAATAGTCGATCGGTGCTCATGCCGACGATAACCTCGACACCCGCGGGGACCATCGCCTGCACCAGCAGCCCTTCCAGGGGCTGCCCGGCCATGCGAGCGAGCAGGGACCAGGCGGCCTCTTCAACCTCGGCCGCCGTGCTCAGGTCCAGGCAGACAAGCCCCTGTTCCGTCTTGTGGCTCAGGTGAGGAGACAGCGCCTTCAAGGCGACGGGAAAGCCCAACAGGAAAGCGGCGTCTACAGCCTCGGACGGAGTCTGCACGAGAAGGGCTCGTGCCACGGGGATGGCATAGCGCGCCAACAGGCTGGCCGTCTGGGGATAGGGCAAGGCTGCGCCCTGGTCAGACATCACACACCTCGGGATCTGCCAGCCAAGCCTCTCGATAGCGCCAGTAGCTGACAGCGCTCGCCAAGGCACGGACACAATCGCTGGGTTGATCAAAGAGAGGGATGCCCGCTTCGCTCAGAATGCGGTGCCCCAGCGGCCAGTCAGGGGGCTCGGCGGGATAACGCTGTCCCACCCAAACGACACACAGCGGTTTGCCCGCGTTCCGAGCGGCGTCCACGATCGCCTGAGCAGTAGCCGCATCCTGTTCCCGCACCGCGGATTTCGCCAGGAGCAAGACGACCACATCGGTGTCCGGGTCTTCCAGGAAGGGCCTCAACGTCTCAGTGGTAGCGGAGCCTATGACGCTTGGGCCTCGTACATCGGTGGGATTGCCAAGCTGTCCATACTGTGGGATATGGGAGAGATCCCGCAGCCGAGCGATCAGCCGCCCGCTCAGAGGCGGAGCGTGCAACGCGGAAGCCTCCACTAAATCTGCCGTCAACGAGCCCAGACCTCCTGATTGAGTAACAAGAGCGACATGTCCCCTGCCCGATAATCTCCGCCCAAAAGCGGCCATCACCTGCGTGATGTCCATCATAGCCCGTATATCGTCGACGAGGATCACGCCGAATTGTTCACACGCGGCCTCAAATACACGTGACGAGCCGGTCAAAGCGGCCGTGTGCGTGGCGGCCGCCCGCCGTCCGCTAGCGGTGCGACCGCTCTTGATCAGCACGATCGGCTTGCCAGCGATGAGAGCCCGCCGCCAGGCCTTTACGAAAGTGGGAGCATCCCGAGCACCCTCCACAAAAGCGCCAATGACTTCGGTGTTGGGATCATCCACCAAGTAGTCGAGAGCCTCGGCCAGGGTGACATCGACCTGATTGCCGACGGAGATCAATCGGTTCATACCGATGCAGCGGTCCGCGAACAGCCCGTAGAGGGCCATCATCAGGGCACCGCTCTGAGAGGCGAAAGAGGCGGGACCCGGCCGGGGCTCTGCCGGCAGCCGGGTGGCGATGAGGCGACCTGGGATGTCGGCCAGGCCGGCGCTGTTCGGGCCGATTACCCGCATCGGCTGGCCACGCAGCAAACCAACTAGTTCGGCTTGTAGGGATTTGCCGCGCTCATCAGACTCAGCGAACCCGGCAGTGATCACGAGCGCAGCCGGCGCCTTTATCGCGATACATTGCCTCAGGACGGGCAGAACGGTCTCTCGGGGGACGGTGAGGATAACCAAATCAGGCCGATGGGGAAGCTGGGTAACATCGGCATAGCACCGCAATCCGAACACAGTCTCACGGTTTGGGTTGACCGGATACAATTCCCCCGAATAGCCATAATCCAACAAGTTCCGGAGGATCCCCGCCGGGTACATCCCCCGTTCCGAGGCGCCCACGAGGGCAATGCGACGAGGAGCGAAGAAGGGATCGAGACCCGGACGATCAATGGACATAGACGGCCTCGTAGCGAGTGTGACAGCCAGCGAAGTTGGATAGCCCGATTTGCCCCTTCAGATAAGGATCATCGTCATCGGACCACGTCAGTTGCGGGCCATCGGTGACCCAGGCGGTTAACCGGTTCTCCTCGACGGTGAAATGCAGTTCATAGCTCTCCCCGTGCTTCCAGCCGAAAGCAGCGCTTCCGAGCGGGCGATAGCCCCGGAGGTTTTTATACAGTGTGACCCCATCCGGAGTGAGCCCAAACGCGTAAGAGCGCAGGGCACCTTGAACACGCACGTTGATGTTGTGATAGTCGCCTATCAGCGGAACCAGCCGGACGGTCAGCGTATAGTCCTGCCACTCGATGTCACCACTATATGTCTCGTTGACGGACGGCCCGCTGCCGTGATAACCGCCCTCTTCTAACCGCCAGTATCCGCGCAAAAACGTCCACTGACTGATCGCGCCGTATTCCTCTCGCTCTTGTGCGAAGTCATAGCTGAAGCGCGGTGTCCCCGCCCAGTCGAGATAGTCGAGCAGGATGGAGCCGCTCCACGGCTGCCCCAGATTGCGCAGGACCAAGCCAGCCTCGCAGAGACAGGCACCATGCAGCTCGGGAACCTGATAAGCCAGCTCATGCCATCGGCCGGGAGTCAATGGCTCGCCTGGGGCTTGATAAGCTCTCGCCCGGTTGCCGTCCCAGACGTACAGCGCAGCCCGCAGTTGATCGTTCGCATCCTCCGGCAGGTAAACGCGAGCTCGCATCTCCTGGCCGGGATAAATTTTGGGGGAGAAGCTAGCCCCATAGTAATTGCCGCTCAGCCGATCGGGACGATAATAGGTCTCGACGAACAGCCTGATCTCGCCCTTTCTATTCAGCTTGCGGACGGTTGCTCGCAAGGCGCCACCCGTTCCAAGAGGGACCTGGCGTAGCGCGATGCCCGTTCCCCGATGGGAACGTCGTCGAAACCCATGGGTTGAGCCAGAATACTCGAAGTGATAACGAGGACGTGGAGGGCGCACCGGCTCTCCGGCGAGCTCGCGCCCCAATTTGCATATCAGGTCAGCGCAAGCCGGGATATCAAGCAGGTTGCGGGTGCCGATGAGACTGGCCGTGATCAACAAGTCATTCATGGGGGCACGCCAGTAATCATCAATCCCTTCAAGCCCAACAGCAACGCCCATAATAGCTCCCACGTTGCCCACGTTGCAGTCCGTGTCCCAACCGGCCATATTAGCAATTTGAATAGCCCGTGAGAAATCACCCGCACCGTACAGCAACGCCATCACCACAACGCCCGCATTCGGGATGATGGGCACGATGCCCGGATAGCGATCATACCCGAAGTTTTCAGCGATGAAGTGGTAGGCCGCGCGCCAGTCCTGGTCGTGTTTATGGTGAAAGTCCAACATCGCTCGTACCACTCGAGCGTACTCGCTATCGCGAGGAATCACACCCAGTCCCGTACGGATGAGCTCTTCGGGGTCAGATTCGCTGAAAGCCTGGCTGACCAGCGCTGCGATGAACATGCCGCCGTAGATCCCATTGCCATCGTGGGAGACGCTGCTGGCCTTGGCCGCGTATTCAGCCGCCAATGGGGGATGATTGGGAATCACCAATCCCCATATGTCGCTGAAGATCTGCCCGCCTATCTGCTCGGCCAGTGCGGGGCCGTTCAGGGCGATAGAACCGGAGAGAGGAGCGGGGATCCCACAAGCCAGGTTGACATAGGCGGTGTGCTCCGTCGAGCGGCCGTAGCCTCCCCACCAGATCGTGCCACGCTGATCGCCCAGGTAGTTCAGCCAAGCATCACCGATCTCCTCTGGCGACAGACGTTGGGGCACAGGCGTATCCTCCAGCGCCCGGATGAGGATCAGAGGTAGGCTGGTGTCATCGTCGGGCTTGAAGATCTTGCTCTCATCCTGAAGGTACCCCTGCACCTCGCCCAGGTTGTCCATGATCTCACGGTAGGTCCAACTCTCCAGCGGCGCGCCGAACCGCACACCGATGCACTTCCCCAGCCAGCCAGCATAGACGCGATCATCGTAATCGGGCGGAATGCGAGAGACCAACGCCATTACCTCCACCTCTCAACCCTTTAGGCCCACTGAGGCGATACCGCCGATCAGTTGCTTCTGGACGAAGAAATAAACGACGAGCACCGGGAGCACGGAGATAAGTGTGGCGGCCATGAACAGATTCCACTCAACACTATACCGCCCCCGGAACATGGCCAGGCCCAACTGGATGGTAAAGGAGTGGAAATCATTCAGGTAGATCAAAGGCTTTAGGAACTCATTCCAGGTCCACAGGAAGGTATACACGACGACGATAGTCAGCGGCGGCCTGCACAGGGGCAGGATCACCCGGTAGAGGATCCCCCACGTCCCCGCCCCGTCTATGCGGGCGGCATCATCCAGATCAAAGGGGATGGTACGCATATACTGCACCATGAGGAAGATAAAGAAGGGATCCCCGGCGAAGGAGGGTAAGATGAGCGGCCAATACGTGTCGATCATCCCCAGGCGGTGGAAGAGGGCATAGAGAGGGATGATCTTCGCCTGTAGAGGGATCATCATGGTGGCAATCACCAACATGAAGAGGGAGCGTCTACCCGGGAAGCGAAGGCGGGCAAAGGCATAGGCCACCAGCGGCACCGAGAGCAACTCGCCGATGGTGTTGGCCACCACCAGGAGGGCGGTGTTCATCGTGAAGCGCCCGAAGGGATACCGGGTAAGCGCCTCCCGGAAGTTTTCCCAGTGGGGCTCCTGTGGGATCCATTGAGGCGGCCAGGCGAACACCTCCCAGCGGGCCTTCAGCGCTGTGGAGAGCATCCACAGAAGAGGGATCATAAAGAAGAAGGCGAGCGTCGTCATGCCTAGATAGGTAATGCCAGCTCCCAGCCAACGGCGCGTCTGGCGAGAGAGCAGAGGGCTCCGAATGACGCCCCGCGGCCGAATCGTCCCGACCGATGCTTTCTGCGTCATGCTCCCCTCTCCTCTGCCTCATAGTACACCCAGCGGCTGGAGGTGACGTGGAGGATGATCGTCGAGGTCAGGATAATGAGGGTCAGCACCCAAGCCAGCGCCGAGGCATACCCCATGTTGAAGTTCTGGAATGCTTCTTCGTAAAGGTAGAGCATGTAAAAGTAGGTGGCGTTCAGAGGTCCGCCCTTGGTAATGACGAAGGCCTCGGTGAAGACCTTAAAAGCCTCGATAAGTCCGACGATCAACTGGAAGAAGATCGTCGGCGTCAGCAAGGGGACGGTGATGTGCCAAAAGCGAGGCCAGCGCCCGGCGCCGTCGATCTCCGCCGCCTCGTAAAGGTGGGGAGGGATGTTCTGCAATCCCGCCAGGTAGATCACCGCCCCGCCACCCACCTTCCACACGCTCATGATGGCCACCGAAGGGAGCGCCCACTTGGGGTCCCAAAACCACTTGGGCCCCTGGATGCCCACGAGGGCGAGGAGGCTATTGATCACCCCGTAGTCGGGTTGCATGAGCCACATCCACATCAGGGCGACAGCCACTCCCGAGATGACGGCGGGGATATAGAAGATGGTGCGGTAGACGTTCATGCCCCGCACCTTGATGTTCAGTAGCAAAGAGAGGGCCAGCCCTCCTACCAATTGCAGCGGCAGGGCCATCACCACGTAAGAGGAGGTCACCTTGAGGGATGTCCAGAAGAGGGGATCGCGAGTGAACATGCGCACGTAGTTGTCCAGGCCAATCCAACGAGGCGGCCGGGTGATGCTCCACTCGGTGAAGCCGAAATAGATGGAGGCCACGATCGGCCCAAAAGTGAAGACCAGGAAGCCGATGACCCAGGGCAGGATGCTCAGATATCCCTCTAGCGCCTCACGCCGAGCCCTGCGGCTCATCCCGCGCCAGCCAGCAAGCGCCACGATCTATCCTCCCAGGTAGATACGAGGGGATGGGGCAAGGAAGCGTCCGACGACGGCTCCTCACTCCCATCCCCACAGGGCACAGCAAGGCCTAACTGCCCAGCCGAACGACACACTCCTCAAGAGCCGCCTGCGCTTTCGGCACCGCCGCATCCAGAGCGGCCTTGATCTCATCCCGCTTGATCTGCATCAAATTGATGCGATCCCACACGTCCTTGATGGCCCGCTTCACCGTGCGCTCGCACAGGTGCGTCATCCGCCACTCGGCCACCTGCCGCAATTCCAGCACCTTAAAGAAGGCCTGCACGTAGTCCTTGTCGGCATCCTTGTACTCATGAAGGACCGAGCGGATAGAGGGGAAGAGATTGCCATTCTCCATCAAGAAGCGCTGGCCCTCAGGCCCCACCCAATATTTGAGGAACGCCCACGCCTCCTCTGGATGCTGCGTTCCCTTCCAGATGGAGCAGGTGAGCGACCAGGCATTCACCCATCTCTCATTGCCCGGCACCCCCGGCTCTGGCACGATGCCGAAGTTCGCACCGGCGTTGACGGCGTTCAGCATGTGTCCCTGGTTAAGGGTGGCGGTGGCCAGCCGACCCGCCAGGAAGAGATCCACCGGCCCCGTGCCCTCGGTGCCCAGCACCTCGATGTCAGCAGGCGTGGGGGTCGTGTTCGAGGCCACCAAGTCCCACAGCCAGGTATAGGCAGCCACCGATTCGGGACCGTTCAGATAGCCCTCCACCGTCTTGCTGTCATCGCTGTAGAGGCGGGCGCCGTAGTTGAACCAAATGGCCCGGAAGGGCCCCCGCGGGCGATCGCCACCCCAGCGGCGCTTCTTCTCCAGATCGGTGACCTTCGGCAGGAGTTCCAGCCACTCCTCGGTGGAGACATCCCACGAGGGATACTCCACCCCCTCTTCATCGAAGACGTCCTTGTTGTACATGACGAAGTTGGCCCCCACGCCCAGGGGCAGACCGATCACCACATCGCCCCACAGGGCACGGGTCTTCCAGAAGCCCTCGATGTACATGCTGGTGTCGAAGTTGTCCTTCTCGATGAAAGGCCGCAGGTCCAACGCCTGGGGGAACCAGTTGTTGTCCCAGAAGAAAGCCACATCGGGCGCCCCCTGTCCCGCCCCCAAGGTGGTGGTCATCTTGTCCTGAAAGCCACTCTCGGGCAGGACCGTGACGTTCACCTTGATGCCAGGATGCGATGCCTCGAATTGCTTGGCCAGATCGCGTTGGACCTGTTCGTTGTACTCCTCCGAACTGACCGTCCACCACTCAATGGTGACCGCCTCCTTAACGGGAGTACCAGGGGCCTGTGTCGGCGCCTGGATCGGGGCGCAGGCGTACAGCGCTGTGCCCGCAGCGGCCAGACCAGCATAGCGAAGGAAATCACGGCGGCTTATCGCATGTTTCTCCATCTTGCATCCTCCATAGGATTGAGATGGGGGACACCCACCGTGTACCTTGCACGGCGGGCCCCATGAGCAGAAGAATCCTCCTCGAAACACGCTCTGCTCTCTCCTCACCTCCTTTTCGTTTGCCTAACGGATCAGCTCCGCCAACTCCCGGGCCACCTGAAGGATGTCCTCCTGGGCTGCAAACTTCAGACAGACGCCGGCAGGCCGACGGGTCATCTCGACCCACCGCGGCGGGATCACAGCCAGGCCGTGCCGGGCCCCGGCCAGCGCGCCGAGCACAGCGCTGATGGTGTCGGCATCCCGTCCGAAATTAGCCCCCCAGAACATCCCCCGGTGGAAATCACCGTCGGTGAGCCGGAAGATGGCGTAAATCTGCGGGATAGCCTCAGGGCTGGCGGAGTGGACGGTAGTCCAGAGGTCGATATGTAAACGTTCCCAGGCCGCCTCGACGGAACCCGCCTCCTCGCAGATGGCCATCGCACGCTCCATGGAGCGACCTAGCCAGCTGTCAGCGGGTATCTGCTGCAATCCAGCCTGGATGATCTCCTCCGTCGTGCCGTCCACCATGGCAACGGCGATGCTGGCCGCCACCGCCTGGGCTGCCCAAATGCCGTCGGCATAGTGGCTGATCTGCGCCTCGATCTCCGCCATAGCCGCAGCGCGCTCCGGCTCTCCCGCACAAACGATGCCGATGGGAGCGATGCGCATAGCCGCGCCGTCGTCAATGTGCAAGGCGTTGTCGCGCCCCGACAGAGGAGGGCGCAGGCCTCGTTTGAGGTTTTCCACGGCACCGTAGAGAGGCTTTCCCGCCCGATCGTGTACCCCCCCTTGCCCAAGGATATGCTTGCGCCACGAACGATACACCGCCTCGGAGGTGATCTGCCCTTGATGATCCAGCAGGGTCCGTGCCGTAAGCAGGGCAAACTCCGTATCATCTGTGCCCTTGGCGCCGTCATACAGGTTGGTGATGATGCCATAGCGCTGACGGTAGCCGTGATCCCGCCCAAGATCTCCCAGGGCATCTCCCACCGCCAGCCCCGCCAGACAACCCGCCGCCTTCTGATAACACCGATTTCGGTCCTCGATTAACGTCTCTCTGGTGATCATGATGGTGTATTCCTCACATTGCCTCGTTGGAGGTTGCTGGGAACGTTCCCAAAGCAGGGCGAAAAAAAGAAGAGAGAATAGCGATCAAGCTGATTGCGCCCTCTGCGCGGGCTCCAGCCGTAGGAGCTTGCTCCGCGGCGGCGCAGTGGATCCTCGTTGCACCAGATAGCAGGGGAAGCGATACCGACGGGGCTCCTCGGGGGCCTCGTGCCGCATCCGCTCGAGCAGGAATGTGGCAGCCTGCCATCCCAGAGCATGCTTTTGCTTCGCCACGGTGGTCAAAGGGGGCGTCGTGACGGAGACGGCGTAGATGTCATCCATACCCACGATGGAGATGTCATCGGGGACATGCAATCCCTCCTCCTGCACAGCCCGCAGCGCGCCGATGGCCAGCACATCGTTGGCCGCCAACACCGCCGTCGGCGGCTCGTCCAGCCGCAACAGACGCTTCATACTCTGGTAGCCGAATTCCTGTCCGTAGGGACAAGTGACGACCCATTCCTCGCTTACAGGCAGTCCACGCTCCTGGAAAAACTGCCTGTAACTCTCCAGGCGTGAAGAGCCGCCGGAACGCCGCGAAACGCCGTTGATTAAGCCAATGCGCTCATGCCCCAGGTCTAGCAGGTGCTGTAGGGCCAGGGCCGTACCGGAGAAACTGTCGTTGCCCACCATATCCAGATCCGGGTACTTCCCCCCCAAGCCCAAGACCACCGTGGGAATCCCACTGGCCACCAGATCATCGTTGCTGATCCGGGCTGGATTGATGATGATGCCGGCAAAGCGATTGCGCACCGCCATAGAGAGGAACTCTCGCTCCCGGCGCTCCTCCCAATCGCTGTTGGCGAGCACCGTGGCATATCCCTGCGCGTCCAGAGCGTCCTGCACGCCTCGGGCCACCTCCGGCCAGAAGGGGTTGGTGATGTCGGGCAGAACCAGAAGGATGGTATGAGTGCGCCCCGTACGCAATCCCCCGGCGAGGGCGTTCCGCTCGTACCCCAGCTCAGCGATGGCTTGACGCACGCGGCGGCGCACTTCCGGCCGTACCCACCGATCATCACCGTTCACCACGCGCGAAACAGTGGTCTTGGAAACCCCTGCCAAACGGGCAACATCCAGGATCGTCGGGCGGCGTTTCATAGCACTCTCCATCTTCCAGCAGCGATGGGAACGTTCCCAGCATTCATATTGTACAAGATCTTCTTCCCACTGTCAACCCGACACGCTCATTGAGAGCGTATCTTTTTCGGTGGAAACACGGCGTTCCTGCTCTCCACACCAGAGCAAAAGAGCCCCCTCCTTGCATCGCGCTTGACCGGATAATCTGCTTCGGATACGATGGGTCGGGCCGTCATAGACGCCAGCCTGACACGCGATGAGAGCACAGGGACATGAAGGGGACGATCGGGCAGCCATCCCGCCGACGCGGCGAGGCCAGCGGCGGGCGAAGGGAGGCAGACGATGCAGGCAACTGTGAACGCGCAGTTCGAAGAGGCGAAGCATCTGGTTAGTGAGCTGCGCCAGCAGACGGCGTGGCACCTTTTCACCATCAGCCTGGTCTTCACCTGGCTGTGGATGATGGTCGCGATCTTCGGACGGCCACAGGTGGCAA
>JAADGJ010000131.1 GCA_013152435.1 Chloroflexota bacterium
AAGTTTTCTTCCTAGCCAAGCAATCCCCCTATCTATGTTTGGGAGTGCAATCGTATTGGTGCAATCGTATGCGGTCTCGTATTTCAATATAGCATACGAATGCGTACGTGTCAAGAGTTTTTCGACACTTGGGTCCCATTGCATATGGGCTTGATGATTGAGGGCGTCTCGCACTGTTGAATGGCGAGGCGGTGATGTCGCGCGAAGGGAGGGCACTTCAGGGTTCGTAATGTGCCCCAGAGCGTGTCTGAAAATTCACCGGTAAGATGTTGGGGAGCATCCCACAGCTAAGCTCTCCATAGGGAGGGCTTGAAGGGGGGCTAGCTACAGAGTCCTTTCTTTTTCAGTTTGCACTTACTTTCCTCTGTCTTTTCCGCAGAAACCTGGGCCGAGGCCCGGTGGGTCAAAGGAAAGGGTGAAAGGGAGGCTCCTCCGCGCTTCCCTGCAGCGGGGGCGGCAGGACTTCTTCTCAGTGACTATTTTACGGAGTTGTGCTGTGTCAGATACCCTCCTTGTGTCATGTTCATTTTGCGCTGCCCTGAATCCTGTGCTAAAATCGACTCCAGTTTTGTGAATCACGTTGCCAAGGGACGGCCCAACATCAGGTCTTGGTGCCCCCCTGAGAGTTTTCCCCTAAACGATGTGCGCGTTGAGATCCTGTGTGCAGCGCTTACGTGAATCGTAGCGGCTCAAATCGTGGACGGACCCCGGCGAGTGTTTTGCAGGATCGTAGCTAAGACGTTCGGACAAACTGCTCATACCCCACAGGAGGCGACCGGTGCTTCGTAGTTACGCCTTCATCGCCATCCTCGCGATCATCGCGTTCGGCTTCGCCGTCGTCGCTCTGGCGTTCGCCTGGCTTGTGCGCCCCAAGAAGCCCAACCCGATCAAGAACGATATCTATGAGTGCGGACTGGAGACGGTAGGGGATACCTGGGTACGGTTCAAGGCCCAGTATTACCTCTTTGCTCTGATCTTCGTGATCTTCGACGTGGAGGCCGTGTTCCTTTTCCCCTGGGCTGTCGCCTACAATCAACTAGGCTTGTACGCGTTGGTGGAGGCCGCTCTGTTTATCCTCATTCTGGTGGGCGGCCTTTTCTATGCCTGGGCCAAAGGCGCGCTGGAATGGCAGTGATGCATGTGAGGAGCGGGGTGAAGCAGCATGAACTTCATCGCTGATCTGTTTCGCAATATCGGGATGGCCGTCATCAACTGGTTGAGCGGTTTCCTGCCGGGGTGGGCGGTGGCGTTGGTCAACGACGTGTTGGTGGCGCTGCTTCTGCTCACCGTGGGGCTGTTGATCGTCCTGTTCGTGATCTGGTTCGAGCGCAAGGCGATCGCCCGGATGCAGGATCGGCTGGGGCCGAACCGGGCGGGGCCGGCCGGGCTGCTGCAGAACGTCGCCGACGCCATGAAGCTGCTCATCAAGGAGGACATCACCCCTTTCAACGCTGATCGTTGGGTGTACAATCTGGCCCCCATCCTCTCCGTGTTCGCCGCGATCATGCTGCTGGCGGTGATCCCGTTTGGCCCTGGGCTCATCGGCGAGGATCTGGACGTCGGCATCTTGTACGTGATCGCCCTGGGCTCCTTCAGTAGCATGGCGGTCCTGATGGCCGGGTGGAGTTCCAACAACAAGTACGCGTTGTTGGGGGGCTTCCGCGTGGTGGCGCAGCTGCTCAGCTATGAGATCCCCATGGTTTTGGCCATCCTCAGCGTCGTCATGCTGGGGGGAACCCTCTCCATGCAGGGACTGGTGGAGGCTCAAGCCGGTGGGCGATGGTTCATCTTCCTGATGCCCACCGCCTTCCTCATCTACCTGGTCAGCGCGGTGGCGGAGACCGGCCGCTCCCCCTTCGACCTGTTGGAGGCGGAGTCGGAGCTGGTGGCGGGGTTCCACATTGAATACAGCGGCATGAAGTTCGCCTGGTTCTATCTGGCTGAGTTCATGAACACGTTCACGCTGTCCGCCGTGGCCGCCACCCTGTTCCTGGGGGGATGGCGAGGGCCCTTCGTCGGCAGCGCCCCCGTGCTCGGGGTGGTCTACTTCGCCATCAAGGTGGGCGTGGTGTACACGCTGTTCACCTGGTTCCGCGGCACCTTCCCGCGGGTGCGGATCGATCAGCTCATGGCTTTGGCCTGGAAGATCCTGGTCCCCGGGGCGCTGGCGAACCTGCTCCTGGTGGCCTTCCTCATCAAGATCCCGGTGCCTACGCTGGTGCAGTCGTTGCTCTTGCTCGTCTTCAATGTCGCCTTGCTGTTGGCCGGACTGGGGTGGATCGGGCGCGCGCTGCGGCTGCGTGCCGAGCGTCGGCAGCCCGTGGCGGCTTAGTCGGTCGGGGCTGGAGGAGTCATGCTACTACAGGTGGTCTTCATCTTACTCAGCGCGGCCACGCTGGGAACGGCGCTGATGGTGGTCATATCGCGAAATGTCTTCCACAGCGCCCTGTTCCTGGTCGCCTCGTTCGTTGGGGTGGCTGGCCTGTATATCCTCTTGGAGGCGGAGTTCCTGGCCGTTGTCCAGATCCTGGTCTATGTGGGGGCCATCGCCACCCTGATCGTGTTCGCCATCATGTTGAGCCGAGGGGGGATGCGCGACACCGAGCGCTCCTTGAACGAGCAATGGCCTATCGTGGTGGTGGGGGCGCTGGTGCTTTTCATCATGTTGGCCTTTGTCGGGAGCCAGGTGACCTGGCCGGTGGACCTCGCCGAGCCGGGTGGCGATGTGCTCGTCCGACTGGGCCAGGCTTTTGTGGGATCTGCGGTGATCCCCTTTGAGGTGGCCTCCGTGCTCCTGGTCGTGGCGCTGATCGGTGCCATCATCATCGCACGTGAGAAGGAGTAAGGGGAGCCACGCAACACGTAATACGAACACGCGTTGAGGTCGAGCCATGATCCCTCTTTCCTGGTATCTGATCGTAGCAGCGGCCCTGTTTTCCATTGGCGTCTACGGCGTCCTGTCCCGACGGAATGCCATCGTCGTGCTCATGGGCGTTGAGTTGATGTTGAATGCGGTGAACCTGAACCTGCTGTCGTTTTGGCGCTATGTCACGCCCGCGCAGGTGACGGGCCAGGTGTTCGCGATCATCGTGATCGCGGTTGCGGCCGCGGAGGCCGCGGTGGGCCTGGCGTTGATCATCGCCATATATCGCACGCGTCGCACGGTGAACGTGGAGGAGCTGGATACGCTCAAGGGATAGTGAGCGAGTCAGCGAGCGAGTGAAGCAGCTAGTGGGTGACCAGGCGAGGGGGATGGATAGGCGACCTCCTCGCCGATCCGGTGGAGCGTCCTTGCGAACGAGGTAGCCGATGAGCGAAATCCCTTTTAATCTGACGTGGCTCATTCCACTCCCACCCTTGTTGGCATTTCTCATCATCGTCCTGATCACGAATCCCAACAAGCGGCTCAGCTCTCGGGTCGCCATCCTGGGCGTCGCGCTCTCGTGGCTGTTGGGGTGGTGGGTGTTCCTGGCCAGCGTGGCCATCCCGCACTTCGGCGAGCATCCCATCCGCCTGGCAGTCGATTGGCTGCCCGCCGCGTCGGTGTCCATGACGATGGGGGTGGCCGTTGATCCGTTGACGGCCGCGATGCTGTTCATGGTCCCCTTCGTGTGTCTCATGATCTTCATTTATTCGGTGGGGTACATGACCTTCCCCGGCCACCTCCCGCGGAGCCTGAACGTTGACGGGCTGGATCCGCGCTACTCCCGGTTCTTCGCCTACATCTCCCTCTTCGCCTTCGGCATGCTGGGACTGGTGGTGGCGGAGAACCTGCTCATGCTCTTCATCTTCTGGGAGGTCATGGGCCTCTGCTCGTATTTGCTCATCGGGTTCTGGTTTGAGAAGACGTCCGCCTACAAGGCCGGGCTGAAGGCGTTCATTACCACTCGCGTCGGCGATACCATCATGTTGGCGGGTATGGTGCTGCTGTTCGCCCAGTCCGGCTCCCTGGCCTTCGCCGACATCTTCGCCCCGGAGAACCTGGAGCGGCTGGCGTCCACTACGGTGAACGTCCCCCTGTTCGGCCCCACCCCCTGGGCGACGGTGCTGGCCATCCTGATCTTCTTCGGCGCCATTGGCAAAAGCGCCCAGTTCCCGCTCCACGTCTGGCTTCCGGACGCCATGGAGGGCCCGACGCCGGTCTCCGCCTTGATCCACGCCGCCACCATGGTCTCGGCCGGCGTGTACCTGATGATCCGCATGTTTCCGCTGGTGCAGGCGGTGGAGCATGGGCCGGCGCTCTCCTTCGTCGCCTTCATTGGGGCCTTCACCGCGCTGTTCGCTGCCAGCATCGCCGTAGCCCAGAACGATATCAAGCGGGTGCTGGCCTATTCCACCATCTCCCAGCTCGGCTACATGTTCGCCGCGCTGGGCATCGGCGCCTATGTCGCTGCCGTGTTCCACCTGCTGACGCACGCCTTCTTCAAGGCGCTGCTGTTCCTGGGTTCCGGGTCGGTGATCCACGCGATGGAGCATGGGCACCATGCGGCCGCGGAGCACGAGCCCGGCGGGCATGACGAGCACGACTTCGATCCGAATGATATGCGCAACATGGGCGGCCTCTTCGGGAAGATGCCCATCACGGCGTTGACCTTCATCGCGGGCGGGTTGGCGCTATCCGGCTTCCCGCTGGTGACGGCCGGCTTCTGGTCCAAGGACGAGATCCTGTCCGACGCCTGGGCCAATGGCCACTCGCTGGTGTTCTGGACGCTGGCGCTGGCGGCGTTGCTGACCGCCTTCTACACAGGGCGCCAGTTCTTCCTGGTCTTCTTCGGATCGCCGCGAACGGCCGCCGCCCGGCATGCGCATGAGAGCACGCGATCCATGACGTATCCCCTGATCGTGTTGGCGTTCTTCGCCATCGCCGGGGGGTGGATCGGCATCCCGGAGAGCTTCCCGGGGCTGGGCGGTATCCTGGGGAACCCCTTCCATCACTTCATCGGGAGCCTGGCGGAGGCGTTGCACATTGAGGCGACCGCTCTGCCGTTCAACATCGCCCCGGTGAGCATCTCCATCCTGGCGGCGCTGGGCGGGCTGGCCCTGGCGTGGATGGTCTACGGGAACCGGCCGGCCACCAGCCCGGAGACCCCGGACCCGCTGGAGGAGCCGCTGGGCCGCCTGTATGTGGTGCTGCAGAACAAGTACTACTTCGATGAGCTGTATGCCGCTACGGTGGTGCGCTTCGCCATCTGGCTGTCCGGTGTGCTGTTGAACCTGGACCAGAAGTGGGCGATCGATCCGTTCGTGAACCTGGTGGGGCGCTTTGGGCGCTGGCTCGCTACCAGCCTGCGACGGCTGGTGGATGAGCCCATCATCGATGGGCTGGTGAACGGCGTGGGGACGGTCACCAGCGCGCTGGGGGCGTTCCTCCGCCTCGTTCAGACGGGGCGTGTGCAGAATTATCTGGTTATTCTGTTGATCACGGTATTGGTGCTGTTGGCGCTCTACACGATGCCCGGCTTCTAGCATCGCTCGGAACCTCTCGGCCTAGGAGGACGATTCGATGAGCTTTCCGATCCTGTCGCTGATCACGTTTGTGCCCTTATTGGGCTCGATCCTTTGCCTGCTTCCCTGGAGCCAGTGGAAGGGGTGGAGCAAGGATCAGGAGGAGGACTTCATTCGCAAGCTGGCCATCGTCGTCAGCTTGATCCCCCTGATTCTGGCCATCTATCTTTGGGCCGCCTATGACAAGGCCGTGGGAGGCTACCAGTTCGAGGAGATGGCCGCCTGGATCCCGGCGTTGGGGGTCAACTATCACATGGGCGTCGATGGCCTCAGCGTGCCATTGGTGTTCCTGACCGCCCTGCTCACCACGTTGGGGTTGTATTACTCCTCGCGCGTGATCAAGCGCCGCGTGCGTGAGTTCTTCATGCTCTTCCTCATGCTGGAGATGGGCATGATGGGCGTGTTCGTCTCCCTGGACTTCGTCCTCTTCTACGTGTTCTGGGAGATCGGCCTGGTGCCCATGTACTTCCTGATCGGCATTTGGGGGCAGGAGAAGGATCGGCCTCAGTATTCCGCGATCAAGTTCTTCCTCTACACGTTGGTGGGGTCGGTGGCGATGCTGCTGGCCATCCTGGGGATCTACTTCGACACGGGCACGTTCGATATCGTGCGGGCGGCCGAGCTGCGGCCCTTCTCCGACAACCTGACCCTGGCCAGCCTGGCGTTCTGGGGATTCTTCCTGGCCTTCGCCATCAAGATGCCGGCCTGGCCGTTCCACACCTGGTTGCCCGATGCCCACACGGCGGCGCCCACGGCCGGGTCCGTGATCCTGGCGGGCGTTTTGCTGAAGCTGGGCGCCTACGGCTTGATCCGGATCAACCTGCCCGTCTTCCCCGAGGCGTCCAAGACCTGGGCCCCGCTGATGGTGGCCCTGGGGGTGATCTCCATCGTTTATGGGGCGTTCGTCTGCATGGCGCAGACGGACCTGAAGCGACTGATCGCCTATTCCTCCGTGAGCCACATGGGGTATGTGATGCTGGGGGTGGGCGCGGCCGCCTTCGCCATCGGCATGACGCGCCCGGGCATCATGGACAGCGCGGCCATGGCGTTGAACGGCGCCGCGTTGCAGATGTTCAACCATGGCATCATCACAGGGGGCCTCTTCTTCCTGGTGGGCGTGATCTACGAGCGGGCTCACACCCGGGAGTTGAATCAATTCGGAGGGCTGAGCGCCAAGGTGCCCTACTTCTACGGGATCATGATGGTCACGGGGCTCGCCTCGCTGGGGCTGCCCGGACTGGCCGGCTTCTGGAGCGAGTTCTTCGTGTTCCGGGGCGCCTTCGATATCGTCCGGGTGTGGGCGGCCATCGGTGTGATCGGCATCGTCATCACGGCGGCGTACATCCTGTGGCGGATCATCCAGAGCGTCTTCCTAGGCCAGTATGATCCGCAGAAGATCACCCATTGGACGAACCTGGCCGACGGCAGCGAGGTACATGAGCCCACGGATATGCTGGGGTTTGAGAAGGCGACCCTGTGGCCTCTGGTGTTCTTCATGATCCTGTTCGGCGTCTATCCCACGCCTATCCTGAACTTCTTCAATGGGGTGACGACGGCGTTGATGAAGGCGCTGTAGGGTTGGAGCCGCAGAGCCTGATAGATTCATGATTGGAGGACGTGCTTTGACCACTGTCGAAACCCTCCGCTATCTGTCGCCCGAATTGATCCTGCTGTTGGTGGCCGCGCTGGTCTTTGCTCTGGATCTGGTTTGGCGCCGCGAGCCAGAGCGTCGGCGTCAGTGGTTGCCAGTGGTGGCGATCGGCGGCCTGCTGGTGGCGTTGATCGCCACGCTCGCCCTGATGCCGGGGAACCCCGATGCGCGCGTGGCCTCCATGATGACCGTGGACGCGTTAGCGCTGTTCTTCAAGGTGATCGCCATCATGGGGGTGGCGCTGGTCCTGCTCAGTGCCCTGGATTACCTGCCGGGGCGTACCCCTTACGTCGGGGAGTTCTACGCGCTGCTCATCATGGCGGGGCTGGCCATCAGCGTGACCGTCAGCGCGAGCGATCTGATCCTCCTGTACCTGGGCGTGGAGTTCCTGAGCATCACCTCCTATATCCTGACGGGGTACTTCAAGCGGGATCTTCGCTCGACGGAGGCCGCGCTGAAATACTTCCTGTACGGGGCGGCGGCTTCGGCTGTGATGCTGTACGGGATGTCGCTCCTCTACGGGGCGACGGGCACGACCGACCTGGCGGGGATCGCGCAGGTCTTCCGCAGCGGCTCGTCGGGGGATATGGCCTTGCTGGGGTTCCCGGCCGTTGTGCTGCTGGTGGTCGGGTTTGCCTTCAAGGCCAGCCTGGTTCCCTTCCACCAGTGGGCCCCCGACGCGTACGAGGGCGCGCCGACGCCGGTGACGGCGTTCCTGTCCACGGCTTCCAAGGCCACCGGGTTCGCCATCATGACCCGGGTGTTGCTGGTCGGCCTGCCTATGTTCCAGCAGCGGGAGTGGGTGCCCGTCCTGGCCGCCCTCTCCATCGTGACCATGACCTTTGGGAACCTGGTGGCCATCCAGCAGAGCAACATCAAGCGGCTGTTGGCCTATTCCAGCATCGCCCAGGCGGGGTACATCCTGATCGGATTGGTCGCGTTGTCGCAGGGCCCCACCTTCAACGGGCTGAACGGGCTGCTCATCTACCTCTTCGCCTATCTGTTCACCAACATCGGGGCCTTCGTCGTCGTCATCGCCGTGGAGAACGCGACCGGCGCCGTTGACCTCCCCGGGTATGCCGGCCTGATCCGGCGGTCGCCGCTGTTGGCCGGGATGTTGCTGGCCTTCCTGTTGTCCCTGGCGGGCATCCCGCCCACGGGGGGATTCCTGGGCAAGTTCTTCGTCTTCGGCGCGGCGATTCGGGCGGGATTCCTCTCCCTGGCCATCGTGGCCATCGTCAATAGCGCCATCGCCGCCTTCTACTACTTAAACGTGGTGCGTTATATGTTCTTCGTGCCGGCGTCGGAGGACCAGTCGGAGCCGATCACGCTGGTGCCGACGATCCAGGCAACCCTGTGGATTTGCGTGGTGATGACGTTCCTGATCGGCATCTTCGCTCAGCCTTTCATCAGCTGGGCGACCCACTCGGCAGCCCTGGTGGCGGCCGTATTTTGATCGACATATTGTTGATGTGGTCTCCCCCGGAAAAACCGTCGTCTCGGATCAAGCCCGGGCTGGGCTCGCAGGGCCGATCGCCCGACGGGAAAGTCGTGGATGTGGGTTGGGCGGGCGCCTTTCGATGGCGAGGGGTCGCCGACGGTTCGCCGCGTGGGATGGCCTGGATCCACAAAGTGCAAATGATCTCTTTATGAGGGAGAGCTCCTTCTTCAGAGGGGGCTTTTCTTTTGTCTGATGCATTTCTCCGTGATCGCCCGTCGGCGATCACAGGAGACGCGATCTGTGAGGGATTGGGGGAGGAGGTCCCATATCCCGATGGAGTGGTGAGGGTGGTTCATGGCCGATTCACGTTCATCCGGTGAGCGTCAACCCTCCTTCTGGCGGGAATATCGCTTTGAGATCCTCTGGTTGATCGCCGTATTGCTCGGCATCTTCCTGCTGGTCGAGCGCATGAACATCCGGGCGGCGCTGCGGCATGGGCTGGTGACGGTCGTGCAGGTGATCCTGGGTGGGGTCTCGCGCACCAGTCAGCTCATCATTGCAGCTATCACCAGCACCACGATCTCTGACGCCATCGGCATGGGGCTGATCGTCATCGCGACGGGGGCCATGCTGTGGCGGCTCCGCTGGCGGGTCATGCACAGCCCGCGGCTGGCCCGCCCGGTCTGCCCGGTCTGCGGCAGCGGGCTGCACCGCATCCATCGTCACCAGACGGACCGGATCATTGCCCTCTTTGTGCCTGTGAAGCGATACCTTTGTAAGAACCCTGAGTGTCGGTGGAGCGGTTTGCGGGTGGGCACCTCGGCTGTTCGTAGCCGCCGGCGCAGGAAACGTTAGGAGGTCTCATGGACGAAGATCGTGGGTGTTTGGGAGGCTTATTCGAGCTCTTTCTGCTGACGGCGGCCTTCGACTGGTTGCAGAGTCGCTATGGGTTTGGTCGTGGCTGTTCCTGCACCGGCTGTGGGTGTGGCCTCTTGCTGCTGATCCTCTTCATCATGCTCTCCTGCGGCGTAATCTTCAACACGGATTGGACCCGCCTGAGCGTGGGTGGGATCTTCTAACCCGTCGGCGGGGGCTTTTCCCCTCCATTTTCGCCGTTTGGTCCGCCGGGCGTCATTCACTCGTCCGGTTTCAGTATTGCACAATCTAAAAAAGTGTGCTATAGTGTATGCGTACCGCACCACTGACTGTCCCGGCTGGGGGGTGTTCACGCGCCTCCCAGCCGGATGCGCGTGGAAGTCGTGAGTCCGCCGGTGAACAGTGGTGGCGGTGGCTCCCCTGCTGGCCACCTACCGCCTCGCACTCATGGTCTGCCCAGGAGGAGATTTCATGATGAGACGCAGGTACACACAAGCGATCATCTCTGCCCTTATCATCGTATTGATGTTGGGGGGAGGTCTGGCCAGCTCCATGCCTCGGGCGAGCACGCCTGTGGAGCTGCTCAAGAACGGGAGCTTTGAGGAGGGCTTCGTCTACCAGGACGGCTGCGGGATGGTCGGCGTGAACTGGGGATGCTTCCAAAACGGCGGCACCGCCCATTACGGGTTCTACGACGACCAGTGGGATCCAGTCGTCTATGACGGCGAGCACTCTCAGCTCATCGGGATCGATACGAAGAAGGTCGGCGGAGATCCCGATCGCTACGCCGGCATCTACCAGACGGTGAGCGTGGTTCCCGGGGAGACTTATCATTTCTCCATACGCGGCATGATCCGAGCGGATGATCAGGATAGCGATCCCTGGCGTTACCGCGTTCAGGTCGGCTTCGATCACACCGGCGGCAGCGATTGGACCGCGGTGACCAACTGGATCGAGCTGCCGTGGGACACCTACTATCCCCGCACGGCCCCGGGCGACTTCAGCCAGTACGAGACCAATGTCGTCGCTCAAGGATCCAAGCTCACGGTCTTCGTCCGGGTGTGGAAGAAGTGGGGGGACTGGTACCGGGAGCTGAACGTCAACCTGGATGCCATCAGCCTCACCGGCCCGGTACCTGTGGCCATGGCAGCTCCGCCGACGTCGACGCCGCAGCCCGCCCCGACGCCACCGCCGGCCCTGGTGTGCACCGGCCCCAACCTCCTGCGTAACGGTGGCTTTGAGCAGGGATTCTACGGCTGGGGTGTGGGGTATTACTGGGGATGGTTCCATAACGATGGACAGGCCTCGTATGGCTTCCACGACGACCAATGGGCCCCGACGGTGTACGAGGGCGAGCATTCCCAGCTGATCGCGATCAGCACAAAGGGGATGGCCGCCAGCGACTCGGATCGCTACGCGGGCATCTACCAGGTCGTCAGCGGCCTGGAGCCCGGCGTCCAGTACGAGCTATCCATCGCGGGCATGATACGTGAGGAGGAGCTGCATCCGGACGAGGATCCCTATCGCTATCGGGTGCAGTGGGGATACCTGCCGTGGAGCGATCTGGATTGGACCCGGGTGACCAACTGGCAGGATCTGCCGTGGGAGACCGTTTATGCCCGTACGGCCCCGGGCGACTTCTCCACCTACAAGACCACCTTTGTGGCGCCCAGCCCGAAGGTCACCCTCTTCATCCGGGTGTGGAAGAAGTGGCCGACGCCAGGACGGGAGGTCGACGTCAACATCGACGCGGTCACCTTGCGTCGCTGCTGGGCCCAGGATGCCCAGACGGCGGACCCGGCGAGCGAGCCCATCGTGTACGTGGTTCAGCCGGGCGACGTCCTGTCCAGCATCGCCGCTCGCTACGGGACGACGGTGCAGGCGATCGCCCAGGCGAACAACCTGAGCAACCCCAACCTCATCTATGTGGGCCAGAAGCTCATCATCCCGACGATGCCCTTGCCCACCCCTCCGGTGGTGATACCGGCATCTCCGACACCTTCACCGACAGCACCGCCCCAGGATCAGACCCCTGAGGAGACCGTCTACGTGGTGCGTCGCGGGGACACGCTGTATGCCATCGCCGTGCGGTATGGCGTCACCCCCTACGCGATCGCCAAGGCGAACGGTCTGCAGAACCTCCACTGGATCTATCCGGGGCAGAAGCTGGTCATCCCCAACAGCTAGCCGGCGGGCTCTGTCAGGGATAAGAGGAGAGGGACACCGATGGGGTGTCCCTCTCGCTTTTGTGGTGATCGGATAGGGTGCTACAACGAGACCGGCTGCCCGGTCTCCAGGCTGCGATTGGCGGCCAGCGTGACGGCCGCCGTGCGCACGCCGTCAGCGTAGGTGCTGCGTATGCGGCCGGGATCATCGTATTTCACCGCGTCGATGAACGCCCGATCTTCGATGGCGAAGATGTCCGACTCGCCCGGGATCTCGATGATCTCCCGGCTGTCCGCGGCGAGGAAGCGGCCGGTGTGCTCCCACCCGGTGAACAGGATGGTGTGCTCGTGGGCAAACAGGCTGAGGCTTACGCCGCCTCCCCGCGCCTTGGCCGAGCAGGTGGTGTATAGGGTGACGACCGCGCCGCTGGCCAGTTTCAGGTTCACCACCATGGCGTCCTCGATGTCGTACTGAGGGAGGGCGGCCAGGGAGGTCCGGTTGAACCCCCGGGCGGCGTAGGCGAACACCTCCGTCACCTCGCCCGCCAGATAGCGAACCAGGTCCACCGTGTGGGTCACCTGCTCGTGAAACTGCCCGCCGCTTTTGCCCTTCACCACCCACCAGTGATGAATGGGAACCGCGCCCGTGGGAGGGGCTCCCATCCACCCTCCGTGGCCGACGATGAGCGGGTCCTGGCTCAGGATCTCGCGAGCCTTCTGCACCCCGTAGCGGTATCGGGTCATATATCCCGCGCTGGCGAGCAGGCCCGCCTCCTCCACCCGGTTCGCGATCTCCTGCATCAGGTCCAGATCCAGCCCCACCGGCTTCTCCACCAGGAAGGGAATGCCGCGTTCCAGGGCGGCGAACTCCGCCTCGCCGTGGGCAAAGGGGGGCAGGCACAGGTAGAGCGCGTCCAACTCCACCGAATCGAGCATCGCCCGGGGATGGGTGAACGCCCGTCCGCCGTATTCAGCGGCGCGCTGTTGGGCCGTCTCCTCGGATATGTCGCAAAAGGCGGCCAGCTGGACGTCCTCCATGCGCGCCAGGCCGGTGAGATGGGCCCCGGCGATGCCGCCACAACCGACGAAGCCGACTCGGACTTGGTCCGTCATGGGGGCTCCTTTGTTACGGAAGGTGTTGGGCCGGACACGTGTATCAGAGAATCCGTTTCAGCGCGCCCAGCAGGGTGATCACGTTTTCAGGTCGGCTGGAGTAGCCCATCAGGCCGATGCGCCAGATCTTGCCCTTCAGCGCTCCCAGGCCGCCTGCGATCTCGATGTTGTACTCGTTCAGGAGCCGGCGACGCACAGCCGCCTCGTCCACGCCGTCGGGCACGCGCACGGTGGTCAGGGTGGGCAGGCGGTGATCGGCGGGGACATGGAGCGTCAGCCCCAGCTCCGCCAGGCCGTCCCACAGCATTTGGGCGTTGCGGGCGTGACGTTCGAATCGTGCCTGAAGCCCCTCTTCCACCACCAGGCGCAACGCCTCGCGCAGCGCGTAGTTCATGTTGATGGGAGCCGTGTGGTGGTAAGAGCGCTCGGCCCCCCAATACTTCTGGACCATGGTCAGGTCCAGGTACCAGTTTTTCACCTGGCTCTTGCGGGCGCGAAGCACCTCCTCCGCGCGAGGGCTAACCGTCAGCGGAGCCAGTCCCGGAGGACAGCTCAGACACTTCTGGGTGCCGCTGTAGCAGATGTCGATGCCGACCCGGTCGACGCCGACCGAGATCCCGCCCAGGGATGTGACCGCGTCGACCAGGAGCAGCGCGCCATGCCGATGCACCACCTCGGCGATCTCCTCCAGGGGCTGGAGCGCGCCGGTGGATGTCTCGGCGTGGACGATGGCGACCAGCTTGGCCGGATGGGCCTGCAACGCCTCCTGGATCTGCTCCGCGCGGAAGATCTCCCCCCAGGGCGCGTCGATGCGATGCACGTCGGCCCCATAGCGCGTCGCCATGTCGATCATGCGCTCGCCGAAGTAGCCGTTCACGCAGATCAGGATAGGATCGCCCTCCTCGATGAAGTTGCAGAGGGCGGCTTCCATGCCGGCGCTTCCCGTGCCCGATATGGGGATCGTGAGCTGGTTGGTGGTCTCGAAGACCGTGCGGAGCAGCTCCTGTACCTCGTCCATGATGGCGAGGAAGTCAGGGTCCAGGTGGCCGATGGAGGGCATGGCCATGGCTCCGAGGACACGGGGGTGTACCATGCTGGGGCCAGGCCCCAACAACAGCCTGGGCGATGGGTTGAGGTCCGTGTAGCGTTTACTCATCAGCACTCCTCCCGAAGTGAAAGAAGGGATGGCGCATTCTAATCCAGGGAAAGGACCCTTGTCAACGTGGGAACTTGCAGGATCGTGTGTCTTTCTCCTCCTGTGAGGAAAGGCCAGCCGGTACGTTCTTCCGGCTGGCCTTTGCGATCTGGTGAAACGGTTGGGAGGCGGGGATCACGAGTCCCAGGATTGCAGGACCTTCATGTAATTGGCTCGCTCGAAGGCGGCCGGCTCAGCCACGTTCTTCTGGCTCATGCTGCCTTGCATCTGGGCGATGGACTCGTACTCGTGTTCCTCCATCCAGCGGGTCATGTCGTCCAGGATCTCGCTGATACGCCCGATGCCCTTCTCCAGCAGCTCAGAGGCCATCATGGCGACCTTGGCCCCGGCCATCATGCACTTCAGTACGTCCTCATGGGTGTGGACGCCGCCGGTGATGGCGAGGTCCACCGGCACTCGCCCGTAGAGGATCGCCACCCAGCGTAAGGGGAGGCGAAGCTCATCCGAGGTGCTCAGCACCAGGTGGGGCACGACCTCCAGATTCTCCAGGTCGAGGTCCGGCTGATAGAAGCGATTGAAGAGCACCAGCGCGTCGGCGCCCGACTCCGCCAGGCGATGCGCCATGTTGGCGGTGGCGCTGAAGAACGGGCTGAGCTTGATGGCCACCGGGATGGAGACGTGCTGCTTCACATCGCGGAGGACCTCCAGGTACATCTCCTCCACCTCGGCCCCCGTCATCGCCGGATCCGTGGGGAGGTAGTAGATGTTCAGCTCCAGGGCGTCCGCTCCTGCCTCCTCGATCTTCTGGGCGTACTTGATCCATCCGCCCGAGGAGACGCCGTTCAGGCTGCCGATGATGGGGATGTCCACCGCCTGCTTGGCCTGCTGAATCTGCTCCAGATACCCCTCGGGACCCACCTTGTACGTCTCCAGGTCCGGGAAGTAGCTCAATGCCTCCGCGAAGGTATCCGTCCCGTGGCTCAGATGATGATCCAGCTCTCGGCTTTCCAGGGTGATCTGCTCCTCAAAGAGGGAGTACATCACCACGGCGGCCGCCCCCGCGTCCTCCATCCTGCGGATGTTGTCCAGGCTGGCGGATAGGGGAGATCCCGACGGCACGATCGGGTTCTTGAGGCTCAGCCCCATATAGGTTGTCTTCAGATCCATGGTGTCCTCCCCTGGTGGTCTCAGGAAACAATTGCGCGGGGCCGGAGACCCCGCGCAATGATCGTCGTCTTTCCTCTTAACCCAGCTTCGAGAGCTGTTCGTATTTATGCCAGTGTTCCTCGACGGCCTCCTGGGCCTTCTGGAGCAGCTGCTCCGCCACCTCCGGATTGCTTCGGACCAGCATCCGATACCGGGCCTCGTTGTAGATGTAATCCTTCAGCGGCCGCTTGGGGGCCCGGGAGTCCAGCTGGAGCGGGTTCTTGCCCTCGGCCTTCCGTCTGGGATCGTACCGGTACAACAGCCAGTAGCCGGTCTCCACCGCCAGCTTCTGCTGATCCAGCCCCTTGGCCATGTCGATGCCATGCGCGATGCAGTGGCTGTAGGCGATGATCAACGAGGGCCCATCGTAGGATTCGGCCTCCAGGAAGGCTCGGACGGTGTGCGCGTCGTTGGCGCCCATGGCGACCTGGGCGACGTAGACGTTGCCGTAGGTCATGGCCATCATGCCCAGGTCCTTCTTCGGCGTCCCCTTTCCGCCCGCGGCGAACTTGGCCACCGCGGCCAGCGGCGTGGCCTTGGAGGCCTGGCCGCCGGTGTTGGAGTAGACCTCCGTGTCCAACACCAGCACGTTGACGTTCCGCCCGCTGGCCAGCACGTGATCCAGGCCGCCGTATCCGATGTCGTAAGCCCATCCGTCGCCACCCACGATCCACACGCTCTTCTTGACCAGGAAGTCGGCCACGGCCAGCAGGTTTTTGGCGTCCGGGGTGTCCATACCCTGCAGCTTGGCCTTCAGCTCGGCAACGCGCTGGCGCTGCGCGTCGATGCCGGCCTCATCGGACTGATCGGCGGTGAGGATCGCGTCGGCCAGCTCGGGGCCGATGACGTCACGCATCCGATCCACCAGCTCCCGGGCGTATTCCGTCTGCTTGTCGATGGTCAGGCGCATGCCGAGCCCGAATTCGGCGTTATCCTCGAAGAGCGAGTTGCTCCAGGCCGGTCCACGGCCGTCGTTGTTAAACGTCCATGGCGTGGTGGGCAGGTTGCCGCCGTAGATGCTGGAGCAGCCGGTCGCGTTCGCGATGATGGCGCGATCGCCGAAGAGCTGGCTCATGAGCTTGAGATAGGGCGTCTCGCCGCAGCCCGCGCAGGCGCCGGAGAACTCGAAGAGCGGCCGCAGGAGTTGCACGTTCTTCACGTTGGTGAATCGCAGCCCATCGTGATGTGGGATGTCCGGCAGTTTCAGGAAGAAGTCCCAGTTCTTCCGCTCCTGCTCGCGCAGCGGGAGCTGCGGCGCCATGTTGAGGGCCTTGCGGCCCACCTGGGTCTTGTCCTTGGCCGGGCAGACCTCCACGCACAGCTGGCACCCGGTGCAGTCCTCCACGGATACCTGGATGGTATACATTTTATCCGCAAGCTCGCGCCAGCGGGCCTTGGTGGACTTGAAGGTCTCCGGGGCGCCCTCCAGCGCGCTCTTGTCGTAGACCTTGGCCCGGATCACCGCGTGCGGGCAGACCAACACGCACTTGCCGCACTGGATACAGAGATCCGGCTCCCAGACCGGCACCTCCAGGCTGATGTTGCGCTTCTCCCATTGGGTGGTCCCGCTGGGCCAGGTGCCGTCGACCGGCATCGAGCTGACCGGCAGCAGGTCGCCTTCGCCGGCGATCATCTTGGCCGTCACCTTCTGCACGAACTCCGGCGCCTCCGGCGGCACCACCGGCGGCATCTCGATGGTGCTGGTCGCCCGCTCGGGCACTTTCACCTCGTGCAGGTGGGCCAGGGCCGCGTCCACGGCCGCGTAGTTCCGGCGCACGATCTCCTCGCCGCGCTTGCCGTAGGTCTTGCGGATCGCCTCCTTGATCTTGGCGATGGCCTCGTCCTGCGGGATGATGCCGCTGATGGCGAAGAAGCAGGTCTGCATGATGGTGTTGATGCGCACGCCCATGCCGGTCTGCTTGGCGACGTCATAGGCGTCGATCACGTAGAACTTCAGCTTCTTGTTGATGATCTGCTCCTGCACCGCCCGAGGCAGGTGGTCCCAGACCTCATCCGGCGGATAGGGCGCGTTCAGCAGGAAGGTGGCGCCCTCTATGGCGTTCTCCAGAACCTTGTACTTCTCCAGGAAGCCGAACTGATGCACGGCGATGAAGTTCGCCTTCTGGATCTGGTACGTGCTGTGAATCGGGCGTGGGCCAAAGCGCAGGTGGGAGATGGTTCGGGCGCCCGATTTCTTGGAGTCGTATACGAAGTATCCCTGGGCGTAGTTGGGGGTTTCCTCGCCGATGATCTTGATGGAGTTCTTGTTGGCGCTCACCGTGCCGTCGGCGCCCAGGCCCCAGAACATGGCTCGCACGACGTCATCCGGCTCGATATCGAAGTTGGGATCGTACTCCAGGCTGGTGTGGGCGACGTCGTCGATGATGCCGACCGTGAAGTGCTTCTTGGGCTGTCCGTTCGCCATCTCGTCGAAGACGCCCTTGATCATGGCCGGCGTGAACTCCTTAGACGACAGGCCGTATCGACCGCCGATGATCTTGGGCATCTCCTTGAAGGGGGCGATGCCCTCCGCCATGCCCTCGTTGGCGGCCGCCACCACGTCGAGGTAGAGGGGCTCACCGGCCGCCCCGGGCTCCTTGGTGCGATCGAGGGTCGCGACGATCTTCACAGTGGGCGGCAGCGCGGCCAGGAAGTGCTTGATGGAGAAGGGGCGGTAGAGCCGTACTTTGACGAGGCCGACCTTCTCGCCCTGGGCGACCAGGTAGTTCACGGTCTCCTCGGCCGCCTCGCACCCGGATCCCATCAGGACGATCACCCGCTCGGCGTCGGGCGCGCCGACGTAATCGAAGAGGTGATACTGTCGCCCCACCAGGTTGGCGAACTTGTCCATGGTCTTCTGCACGATCTCCGGCGTGGCCAGATAGTACGGGTTGATCGTCTCCCGGGCCTGGAAGAAGACGTCCGGGTTCTGCGCCGTGCCGCGGATGAACGGGCGATCCGGGGAGAGGGCTCGCTCGCGATGGGCTCGCACCAGGTCGTCGTCGATCATGGCCCGCATATCGTCCTCGGTCAGCTTCTCCACCTTCATGATCTCGTGGGAGGTACGGAAGCCGTCGAAGACGTGCAGGAAGGGCACCCGGGCCTCCAGCGTGCTGGCCTGGGCGATCAGGGCGAAGTCCATCACCTCTTGCACGGAGTTGGAGAAGAGCATGGCCCAACCCGTCGCGCGGGTTGCCATCACATCGCTGTGATCGCAGAAGATGGAAAGGGCGTGCGTCGCCACGGAGCGGGCGGCGATGTGGAAGACGGTGCTGGTCAGCTCGCCCGCGATCTTGTACATGTTGGGGATCATCAGCAGCAGGCCCTGGCTGGCGGTAAAGGTCGTGGTCAGGGATCCTGCCTGCAGGGCGCCGTGGACCGCGCCGGCGGCGCCGCCCTCGGATTGCATTTCAACAACCAGGGGGATCGTGCCCCAGATATTCTTCTCGCCACGGGCGCTCCAGGCGTCGGCGTGCTCGCCCATGGGTGAGGATGGGGTAATCGGATAAATGGCGATCACTTCATTGGTCTTATGGGCAACATAGGCCGCGGCCTCGTTGCCGTCTATGGTCACCTGGGTACGTGTCATCGCATGGCCTCCTCAACCGAAAAGATCAGAATCTCCCCAGGAATGATAAGCCTAAAATCCCTTCCTTGCACTGATTTTCGTCATGTTGGCCTCTGGGCGGCCCATCCCCAGGGGGCGTGGCAAGGTGTTGTGCCTGTGTGCGCCTTTTCGCCCTCCCCCAGCCCATGACGTTGTCAGCGGAAGCCGGGATGTTTCTTTCGAGGGGCGCAGCCCCTCAAGGCCCCCCAGAGGATACACGACCATGGGACATGGACGTTGGAGTTTTCGCCTCTCTGTGCTATAATAGAAATGTCTACTGCGAACATTTGAGCTAAGAGCGTGTCTGGGAAAGGCTATTGCTTCTGCTATGGGGAGGCCCTCCGGAAAGAACCCTTCTTCCGCCTTCGACCTGCCCGGCCTCGGCCTGGATCCTTCGGAAAGGGCTGAGAAGGGCAGGTGCGGGCCGGGAGAGCGAGTTTTCCGTGGAGGGGAGGTCCCCTCCACGCCTCCCCTTGTGGAGCTGGTGGTCGAAGGAACTCCTCAAGCGCCTTCCCGGTAAGTTTTCAGACACGCTCCAGGATGCTGAGACTCCGATTCGAAGTTGTGGGGTGAGGGGGCGGTGACGGATAGACGAGGCACTTCGCGTCGATCTGTAAGCGCGAGCAGGCGGAGAACGCGAGGCCGCGGCCGCCGAACGCGCCGGGGGATCTCCTGGGGCGCGGTGGCCCGGCTGGCCCTGCGCGGGGAGGTATGGGGCGTCCTTCTGGTCGCCGCCGGGCTTCTCACCCTGATCAGCCTTCCCGGGGCGGATGAGGGGGTGATCACCCGCTGGTGGGTCCACAACCTGCGCTCCGCCTTTGGCGTGGGGGTGTATCTGATCCCCGTCATCTTCGGCGTGGCGGGCTTCCGGCTGGTGGTCGGGGCGGTGGAGGGCGAGCGAGACTGGCAGCAGCCGTTGGGGCTGGCGGTGTTCTTCCTCGCCTTCCTGTCGCTGGCCTACGTCCTCTCCGGGGAGCCAAGCCGTGAGGCGGCCCTGGCGGGGCGGGGTGGCGGGCTCATCGGGTGGAAGATCGGGCAGATGCTGGTGGACGGCATCGGGCTGGTCGCCAGCGCCGCCGTCCTGGTCGTGGTGGGGGTCCTGGCGCTGATTTGGGCCACACATCACACGCTGGAGGAGTTCGCCCGCTGGGTGGTGCCCTTCGTCGAGCAGCTGTGGCAGACCTGGCAGGCTCGACGGGCCGGGGTCGGCCAGGGGGCGCCGTTGCCTTCGGGCAAGCTCCCGTGGCATGTCCGGATGCGCGCCTGGCTGCGGGAGCGTTTCCAGCCCTTCTCGCCGGAGGAAACGTCTGAGGCGATGGCTGCGAAGCCGCCTTCGTCGGGGCGTTCCGCTGTGGCTCCCACGCGCTCGGGGCCACCGCGCCGCGGCGGCCCGCCGTCTGGGGATCTGTTGCAGGGCCGTGTGATCGGCGACGCGGCCGGCCCTCAGGAGTGGCGCCTTCCCTCGATCTCCGAGGTCTTGGACGAGTCGAGCGAGGCGGAGATCAGCCGGGAGGAGATCCGAGAGCGGGCGCGCATCATCGAGGAGACGCTGGCGAGCTTTGGGGTCCCGGTGCGGGTAGTGGAGGCCAACCAGGGCCCGGCGGTGACCCAGTTCGGGGTGCAGCCGGGGTATATCGAGCGCAAGACCAAGGATGGCCGCGTGAAGCAGGTCAAGGTCAAGGTCAGCCGCATCCAGGCGCTGGCCAACGACCTCGCCCTGGCGCTGTCCGCCTCCCCCATTCGCATTGAGGCCCCTGTGCCGGGCCGCCCGATCGTCGGCATCGAGGTCCCGAACGTGCAGACCTCGATGGTGTCCCTGCGCAGCCTGTTGGAGTCGGAGGAGTTCCAATCGCTCTCGGCGCCGCTTCGGATCGCGTTGGGGCGTGACGTGTCCGGCCAGCCCGTGGTGGCCGATCTGGCCTCCATGCCCCACCTGCTCATCGCCGGGGCCACCGGGTCGGGCAAATCCGTCTGCATCAACTCCATCATCGTGACGATGCTGTGCACCCACACCCCGGAGACGCTTCGCTTCCTGATGATCGACCCCAAGATGGTGGAGCTGACCGGGTACAACGGCATCCCGCACCTGATCGCCCCGGTGGTGGTCGACATCGAGCGGGTGGTGAGCGCGCTGCAATGGGCCACCCGTGAGATGGAGCGGCGGTACAAGCTCTTCGCCAAAGCCCGGGCGCGGAACATCGAGGCGTACAATGAGATGCTGCGCGCCCATGGCGAGCCGGTCCTCCCGTACATCCTGGTGGTGATCGACGAGCTGGCCGATCTGATGATGGCCGCGCCGGAGGAGGTGGAGCGGACCATCTGTCGGCTGGCCCAGATGGCGCGAGCGACCGGCATCCACCTCATCATCGCCACGCAGCGTCCCAGCGTGGACGTCGTGACAGGGTTGATCAAGGCGAATTTCCCCGCTCGCATCGCCTTCGCCGTCGTCTCCCAGGTCGATTCCCGGGTGATCCTGGACACCCCGGGCGCCGAGCGTCTGCTGGGCCGCGGCGATATGCTCTTCATGCGTCCCGATTCGTCGAAACTGGAGCGCCTGCAGGGCGCGTATGTGTCGGATCGGGAGCTGGAGCGGCTGGTCCGCTACTGGAAGGGGATGAACACACCTGAGGAGGATCAGACGGGCCTGGTCGGGGTTCGCGGGTTGGCCACGGCGCCCTCCGTGGAGCCGGGGGATGTGGTGCAGCGCCCCTTGTGGGAGGAGATGATCGAGCGGGAGCGCAAGGCGGCCCAGCGCGATGACCTGTATGACAAGGCGGTGGAGGTGGTGCGCGAGGCCGGCCGGGCCTCGGTCTCCCTGCTGCAGCGGCGCCTGCGCATCGGGTATTCGCGCGCCGCGCGCCTGATCGATATGCTGGAGGAGGAGGGGATCATCGGCCCCGATGAGGGTGGCCCTCGGGGGCGCAAGGTGTTGATCCCGCAGGATCCGGATCAGGAGGAAGAGGGCCAGGCGGGGGAGGATGCGCCGGCAGGGGGCGGGGATTCGGAGGTGACGCCGCCTCGTGTGTGGTTCTGAGTCGGGTGTACGATCGTTGGATCGTTTGCCTGGCTCTATTGGATGCGCTATAATGCTTTTGGGCTTCGGTTGAACGTTGTCCCGCTTTATTCCCTCTATTTCCATCTGATCACCATCACCTCGGCGACAGGTGGATTCCCTCAGTTTCCATCGCCACGAAGGCGTCTCTATATCGTGGCTGGTAGATTGTACGACGAGCGAACCGCAAAGCGTAGAAGGAGGTGCCTCTGGCGTGATCTTATCCCGGATTCTGGCGCATAGATCGGGAGTTCGTGGTAGTGCAGCCCCACGTGTGGGCCTGACGATTCGCTGACGAAAGAAGGGAGGTCGGATGATGCAAAAGCGGTTGTTCTCGCTCATGACGGTGCTGGTCGTCTTCTCGCTGCTGATCACCGCCTGTGCCGGCCGCGCCACGCCAACACCGGCTCCGGCGGCTCCTGAGGAGGCGCAGCCGACGCCGAAGACGGAGGAGGCAGCGCCGAAGCCCGCCGAGGCGCCTCTGGGCAGCGAAGAGAATCCGATCCAGATGGTGTGGGTGCCGTCCGGTGACACGCAGAAGATCCTGGCCGGGGCGGAGCAGTTGGACGCGCTGTTGGCCAAGCAGGGGATCTACGTGAAGTCCTCCGTGGCCACCAGCTACGCGGCCGCGATCGAAGCCCTCTGCGCGGGGAAGGCGGACGCAGCGGCGCTGGCGACCCTGTCGTACGTCCTGGCGCATGATAAGTGCGGCGCCGAGGTGATCCTGAACTCCATCCGACGGGGCAGCGCGACGTATAACGGCCAGATCCTGGTCCGGTCGGACAGCGGCATCAACAGCGTGGCCGATTTAAAGGGGAAGCGCTTCGCGTTCACGGACCCGGCATCCACGTCGGGGTACCTGTACGCGGCCGCTCTGCTGAAGGCCAATGGCGTGGATCCCGCCAAGGACCTGGCGGAGGCCATCTTCGCCGGCTCCCACAACGCGGCCGCCCTGGCGGTGTACAACGGCCAGGTGGACGCCGCGGCCACCTATGTGGATGTCCGCAATAGCCTGGAGAAGACCTTCCCGGACATCAAGGAGAAGACGAAGGTCATCGCCCAGACGGATCCCATCCCCAACGACACCATCACCGTGCGCAAGGATATGCCCGCCGACGTCAAGGAGAAGTTCAAGCAGGCGTTGCTGGCGGTGATGGAGACGGAGGAGGGGAAGCAGGCCGGGTATGAGATCTACGAGTGGGACGGCCTGGCGGAGAGCAATGATTCCCTATTCGAGCCGGTGCGCGTGGCCGCGGCCGCGTTGGGCATCGAGCTGCAGAATTGGAAGGGCCAGTCGATCCCGTGGAAGTTCGGCCTGGTCACTGATGTGGGCCGCATCGACGATAAGAGCTTCAACGAGTCGTCGTGGAACGCGTTGCTGAACGCCCAGAAGCGCTACTATGCCGAGGTCAAGTACATCGTCTCCGTCGATCCCAAGGATTATGCCAAGAACATCGCCACCTTCGCCGAGGACGGGTATGATGTCATCGTGATCTCCGGCTTCGCGCTGGGGCCGGCCGCGCTGGAGGCCGCGTTGAAGTACCCGAACGTCAAGTTCATCGGCGTGGACATCGATGTGGAGGCTCTGGCGGCCCAGATGGGCGTGGATGTTCCGGACAATTTCGCCGGGCTCATCTTCGAGGAGGATAAAGCTGGCTTCCTGGCGGGCGCGCTGGCCGGCATGATGACGAAGACCAACGTCATCGGCTCCGTGCTGGGGACCGATCTGGTGCCGCCCGTCTGGCGCTTCGGCGAGGGGTATCGCGCAGGCGCCAAGTATGTGAATCCGGACGTGGAGGTCATCGTCGTCTACCATAGCGACGTCGGATTCGACAAGACCTTCGATGATCCGGAGTGGGGCAAGACCACGGCGCTGTCCATGATCGACAAGGGCGCGGACATCATCTTCGGGGCCGGCGGCAAGACCGGCAACGGCGCGCTGTTCGCCTGCGCCGAGACGAAGAAGTGCTACGCCATCGGCGTCGATCAGGATCAGTTCTACTCCCTGCCCGAGGTGCAGGATGTGATCATCACCAGCGCCATGAAGATGATCACGCCGGGCGTGGAGGCGCTGATCAAGCAGGCCGTGCGCGGCTCCTTCAAGGGCGGAAACTTCAAGGGCGAGGTCGGCCTGGCACCGTTCCACAATCTGGACGACGTGGTGCCGCAGGAGGTCCGGGATCGTCTGGCCGAGATCGAACAGGGCTTGAAGGACGGGACGATCCAGACCGGCGTGCCGCCCGCGAAGCCGCAGTAAGGGATGTCGTGTTGGGACGCGAAGGGGAAGAAGGGTGCGCCTTCTTCCCCTTTTTCGCATCGCAGGGAACGGATGCCAACGATCGGTGATGGGGAGGCGCTATGCAGGCTAGGCAGGGACGGATCAGCTGGGAACGCCTGGTCCAATCGCTGTTGATCCCCGTGCTCGCGGTGGTGACGGCCATCGTGGTCGGTGCCCTGGTGGTGTGGCTGACCGGGGGAGATCCCCTGCTGGCGTTTGAGGGGATGGCGGAGGGCGCATTTGGCAGCCGAAAGGCGTTGACGGAGACGGCGGTCGCGGCGACCCCTTACATCTTCGCCGGGCTGGCGGTGGCGCTGGCCTTCAAGGGAGGGCTCTTCAACATCGGGGCGGAGGGGCAGCTCGCCATCGGCGCCATCTGTGGGGTGTGGGTGGGATATGCCCTGCCCGATGTGTTGGGCGTTGAGCATATCCCGTCGGTGATCCATATCCCCTTGGTCTTGCTGGCCGGGATGTTGGGAGGGGCCGTGTGGGGGGCCATCCCGGGCGTGCTGAAGGCCCGCACCGGGGCCCATGAGGTGATCAACACCATCATGATGAATTATCTGGCTTTGTTGCTCAGTGGTTGGCTGTTGGGTGGGCCCATGCGGGACCCGAATCCCCTGAACGTCATCTCCCAAACGCA
>JAADGJ010000132.1 GCA_013152435.1 Chloroflexota bacterium
GCGGCGCAGCGGAGCTGCGCCGCCGCCACCACCCACTCCCAGGTCCCCCCTCCCAGCGAAGCGGATTGGGGAGGGGGGACGACAGGGGGGGGGGGTACGTCTGGCCACGTCGTGTGCTGGGGGAAGCCGAGAAGATGCGTATACAGACACGACACTTGCCTCGTCCTTGCAGGCGCCATGTATGCCAATATGGACGTTGGACTTTGAAAAGGCCCTATGCAGGGATGGCCTGCATCGCACCGCGGGGGCGCTGAGAAGGGAAGAAGAGGGGAGCTCTCTGCGCCCTCGCCATCTCCGCGGTAGGAGAGCGCGTGTTGAGCACGCGCGCAGATCATCGCCGGAGGTGCTGTGACTCTGAGCCATACCCTCGCGAGGCGTTTTGACACGCTTGCCCGTCTGTGCTAGGATGAAAGTGCTTTCACGCGACTTGTCCTCATGACCTTCCCCACATGGGGTGATACCGCGAGCGAAGATGTCGAATCCGACCATTTATGATGTCGCCCAGCGCGCCGGCGTGAGCATCTCCACGGTCTCACGGGTGTTGAACCGCCCGGAGCGCGTGAACAAGAAGACTCGAGAGCGCGTGCTGGCGGCGATCGATGAGTTGGGCTTCATCCCCAAGGCCGAGGCGATCGCCCGCGCGCGCAAGAGCACGCGGCGCATCGGCGTATTGGCGCCGTTCTTCACCGCCCCGTCCTTCGTGCTGCGCCTGCGCGGCGCCTCCTCGACGTCGTTCTTCTCCTTCCCCTCCTTCATGCAGCGCCTGCGTGGCGTCTTCTCGGCGCTGGCCGACCTCCCATATGAGCTCGTCATCTATAACGTGGACTCCGTTGCCCGCCGCGATGCGTACCTGTCCACGTTGCCCGTTTCTCGCCGGCTGGACGGGCTCATCGTGATGGCGCTTCCCTTCGATGAGGCGGTGGCGCAGCGCCTGCTCAAGCACCGGTTGGAGACGGTGTTGATCGAGGCGCCGCGCGCCGAGTTCTGTAGTGTGGACATCGACAACGTGGCGGGGGGGCGGCTGGCTGCGGAGTACCTGGTGCGCAAGGGACATCGGCGCTGCGCGTTTGTGGGCGATGCCGAGGTCACCCCGTACGCGCTGCGGAACAGCGAGATGCGTCTGGAGGGGTACCGTCAGGCCCTGGCGGACGCGGGGATCCCGCTGCCCGATGCGTACATCTCCAGGGCCCCCCACGGACTGGAGCAGGCCCGGCGGCAGGGTCACGCTCTGCTCGATCTCCCTCAGCCGCCGACGGCCGTCTTTGCGGCCAGCGACACGCAGGCCATGGGGGTGCTCAAGGCCGCTCGCGAACGGGGAGTTCGGGTTCCGGATGACCTCGCCGTCATCGGGTTCGACGATCTGGACATCGCCGATTATATCGGCCTGACGACGGTCCGTCAGCCGCTGGAGGAGTCGGGGCGTGTGGCCGTGGAGCTGTTGCTGGCCCGCCTGACCGACCGTTCACGAGAGGTGCAGCACGTTCATTTGCCGCTCACCATCGTGGAGCGGGAGACGGCCTGAGGGCGTGCTTGAGAGGCGCCGTCTGGGCTGCTGTTGGGCAGCGGTGGAATGCGGGCCCCTTCAAAAAGCATAGAGGCGAGGTATGCCTCGCCTCTACCCGGATAGTCGAACTGTAGGAGCGCACAGCTGTACGCTTCTGCAAAACATGCCGTCTGGGAACGCGGGTGTTGCCTGTTCCGACGCAGGCGATCCCGTTAGAAGAACCCCAGCTCCTCCTTCGCCTCCTCGCTCATCATCTCCGGGGTCCATATCGGCGTCCATACCAGGTTCACCCGCACCTCGTCCAGCTCAGGGAACGCCTGGTGGACGTGGTATTCCACATCTCGCATGATCTGGGGGCCGATGGGGCAGCCGGGGCTGGTCAGGGTCATGTCGATGGTGACGACCTTGTTCTCCTCGTCCACCTGGATGTCATATACCAGCCCCAGGTCGACGATGTTGATCATGATCTCGGGATCGCGCACGTTCTGCTTCAATACGTTGCGAATCTCTTCGACTGTCGGCATCTTCGGCATCTCTCGTCTCCTCTACTCTACGGCAACCAGGATCTCGTCTCCCTCGATCCTCACCTCATAGGTTTCGATGGGCTCGAACGCTGGCATGCGCAGCGCCTGGCCCGTGCGGATATCGAAGCGCGCTCCGTGTCGCGGACATTCGATCTCGTAGCCATCCAATTCCCCCTCGACCAGGGGGCCGCCGTCGTGCGTGCAGATATCCCCGATGGCGTAAATGGTGCCATCCACGTTGAACAGCGCGATGGATCGCCCGTTTATGGTGGTCAGCAGCTTCCCGCCAGGCGGCAGATCGGCCACTCGCGCTACTTTGACGAACTCGGCCATGCTCACTCCTGTTCCGCCGACTCCTCGTCTTCCTCTCCCGGCCATCCGGCCAGGCCCCATACGCCGGCTTTCAGCGCCTTCAGAGGGAGCAGGGCGCACTTCAGGCGCACAGGCCCCACCTCGATCCCGAGCAGGTCGAGGATGTCCTCCTTCGTCCAGTGCCTCAACTCTTCCAGCGTGCGCCCCTTGATCTCCTCCGTCATCATGCTGGCGGAGGCCCGGCTGATGGCGCACCCGTGGCCGACGAAGCGGGCGTCCACGATCCGTCCGTCCTCGATCTTCAGGTCCAGCGTGATCTCGTCGCCGCAGAACGGATTCGAGTCGTGGTAGGTGATATCGGGATCCTCGAGCCGCCCGTAGTTTCGGGGGTGTCGGTAGTGCTCCAGGATCTCCATGCGGTACAGATCGTCCATCCGGTCAGCTCCCTCTGCGAGGATGATTGGCTGGCTCCCGATGGGAGCGTCACAGCGCGAAGATCTCCCTCACGCGCTCCAGCCCTTCGGCCAGGCGATCGACCTCTTGAGTCGTGTTGTAAATGTAGAAGCTGGCGCGCGCGGTGGCCATGATCCCGTAACGCTCGTGCAGCGGTTGCGCGCAATGATGCCCGGCGCGAATGGCGATCCCCTCCGAGTCCAGGACGGCCGCGATATCGTGCGGATGGATGTCGCCCAGGGTGAACGCGACCACCCCGCCGCGATCCTCCGGCCGCGGCCCCAGGATGCGCAGCCCTTCCACGTCCTGCAAACGCTCCATCGCATAGCGGACCAGCGCTCTTTCATGGGCCTGGACGTTCTCCATCCCCAGGTCGCTGAGGTAGTCCACGGCCGCCCCCAGCCCGATGGCCTCCGCGATGGCGGGCGTGCCCGCCTCGAACTTCCAGGGGACCTCGTTCCACTTGGAGTGATCCAGGTGCACCTCCCGGATCATGTCGCCCCCGCCCATGAAGGGGGGCATCTCCTCCAGCAGGTCTCGGCGGCCGTACAGCACGCCGATCCCGGTGGGGCCGCACATCTTGTGCCCCGAGAAGGCCAGGAAGTCGCAGCCCAGCGCCTGGACGTCCACGGGCATGTGGGGAACGCTCTGCGCGCCGTCCACCAGCGTCAGGGCCCCCACCGCGTGGGCCGCCTCCACCAGCTCTCGCACGGGGTTGATGGTCCCCAATACGTTAGACATAGCGGTGAACGCGAACAGGCGTGTTCGCTCCGTCAGGAAGCGGTCCAACAGATCCACGCGCAGATAGCCCTGGTCATTGATGGGGAGGTGGCGCAGCTTAGCCCCGGTGCGCTGGGCGATGATCTGCCACGGCACCAGGTTGGAGTGGTGCTCCATCTCGGTCACCAGGATCTCATCGCCCGGCTTCAGGTTCGCCAGCCCCCAGCTGTAGGCTACCAGGTTGATGGCCTCCGTGGCGTTTCGGGTCCAGATGATCTCCTTATCGCTGCGGGCGTTGATGAATCGCGCCACGCGCCTGCGCGCCCCCTCGTACCGGCGTGTGGATTCCTCGCTCAGGTAGTGGACGCCGCGGTGCACGTTCGCGTTCAGCTCACGGTAGTATCGATCCATGGACTCCAGCACCTGGAGCGGCTTCTGCGACGAGGCGGCGTTGTCCAGGTACACCAGCGGTTTGCCATGGATCTTCACGTTGAGGATCGGAAAATCTGCCCGAACGGCTTCTGCATCCAACATGGCAGACGAAGCGATCCGCGTTTCAATTGATCCCACGTTCCGTCACCTTTCCTCAGGTCGCCCAGCCCTCACCGGGCAAGGCTGCAAGAGTATACCCCTTCGCTGGCGAAATGACAAGGAGGTAGCCAGGAGTGTTGCCTCCTGCCGGGTCCCGTAGGCCGGCGCCTTTGCAAGGCGGCTACCTCTGTTCGAGCTGGGCGGTCGTTCCCCCATCGACCGCCCCGACGGCTCCGATTCCGTTGCTGCACATGTGTTGCGATACCCTGCATGCGTTGTGGATCAACCGTTTCCCCCGCATCGTTTCGGAGCCGTCGTAATCCCAGGCGCTTGCGCGTGTGACGGCGCTATGTGTACCCTTGGTCGTGGAGTTGGTGCCATGCCTACTCCGTTCCGTGATGCCGTCATATGCATCGGCGGGTTCTTTCTGGCCCCGCGCTTAGGACGCCAGCTTCTCCATGACCGCCCGTTCCATCCGGGCCCGGATGCTCTCGACAGGGATGCGGGTCAGCAACGGCTCGAAGAATCCTTCCACGATGATGCGCTTCGCCTGTTCCCGGCTCAGCCCGCGGCTCATCAGGTAAAACATGTGGTCCGGGTTGAGCTTCCCCGCCGTGGCGCCGTGGGTGCATCGCAGGTCATTGGCCTCGATCTCCAGGCCGGGGATGGAGTCCGCTCGCGTGTGATCGCTCAGGAGCAGGTTCTCGTTCTTCTGGTAGGCGTTCGTCTTCTGCGCCTCCGGGTGTGCCCAGATCATGCCCCGCCATACGGTGCGGGCTCGGTCCTTCAGCACGTTCTTGTAGAGCAGGTTGCTGGTGCCCTGGGGGGCGATGTGATCCTGGAATGTGTCCAGGTCGATGTGCTGTCGGTCGTCGGCGAAGGTGATCCCCAGCATCTCGCCGTTGGCGCCCGGCCCCCGCAGCGCCAGGCGGGCGAACGTCTTGGTCAGCCGGCTCCCCATGTTCCCGGCGATCCACAACAGCGAGCTGTCCCGTTCCAGCAGGGCGTGCTGGGTGGAGAAGTTCCACATGTCCTGCGCCCAATCCTGCAGGTTGATGTACGTCAGCCGGCCGCCGGGCTTGACGTAGATCTCCACTACGCCGCTGTGGAGCCCCTGGTCGCCCGAGGCCAGCGAGAGGTAGTCCTCGATGTAGGTGACCTCGGCCCCCTCCTCTACCACGATCAAGGTGTGGGAGAAGTGCCCCGCGCCGGAGGCTTCCCGGGCGGCGATGGCCTGCAGGGGCAAATCGACCTGCGTGTTGCGGGGGACGTACAGGAAGACCCCGCCCTGCCAGAAGGCGGCGTGCAGCGCGGCGAACTTGTTGCTGTCCACAGGCACGGCTTCCGTCATGAAGTACGGTTGCACCAGATCGGCGTATTCCCGGACGGCGGTGTCCATGTCGGTGAAGATCACGCCGCGCTGGGCCAGGTCCTCCCGCAGTGTGCGGAAGCGCAGATCCCCGTCCTGGTGGATGAGCAGTCCGGCCCTCTCCTCGCTCGCCGCCAGGTGCGAGCGCAGGGCCTCCGGCAGATCCTCCGGCCGTGATACCGGGGCCAACCGCTCGGCTCGCATCGGCAGGACGCGGGAGAGATCAAGCCCCCGGAGCGAGGTACGTCGCCACGCCTCGTCCTTCTGGGTGGGGAAGGGGATCTCCTCGTAAAAGCGCCAGGCCAACAGGCGAAACTCGCGCATCCAGTTCGGGTCTTGCCGCCAGGCGGACAGCGCCTCGACGGCCTCTCTGTGAAAGCCGGCCTCCTGCGTTGGAGTCGGCGTTGTCGTCGTCAGCGTCTTCTCACTCACGTGAACCACACTCCTTCATCACCGGTTCGCTCTCTCCGCTCTCTCATCCGACCGAGCCTTCCATCTGCAGCTGGATCAGGCGGTTCATCTCCACGGCGTATTCCATGGGGAGCTCCTTCACCATCGGCTCGATGAAGCCGGACACGATCATCGTCGCCGCCTCCTCCTCGGCCAGGCCGCGACTCATCAGGTAGAAGAGCTGCTCCTCGCCGATCTTGCTCACCGTCGCCTCGTGCTCGATGGTGACGTCATCCTCGTCGATCTCGATGTAGGGGTAGGTGTCGGAGCGGGACTTTTCATCCAGGATGAGGGCGTCGCATACGACGTTGGACCTGGAGCCCGTGGCCCCCTTGACGATCTTGAGCAGGCCACGATAGGACGCGCGGCCGCCGTCCTTGCTGATAGACTTGGAGATGACGCGGCTGGAGGTGTTGGGTGCCCCATGAACCACCTTGGCGCCCGCGTCCTGGTGTTGTCCTCGCCCTGCGAAGGCGATGGACAGGATCTCCGCCCGAGCGCCCTCGCCCAGCATGTACACGGCCGGGTATTTCATCGTCACCTTGGAGCCGAGGTTGCCATCGACCCACTCCATGACGGCGTTCTCGTAGGCCACGGCTCGCTTGGTCACCAGGTTGTAGACGTTGGGAGCCCAGTTCTGGATGGTCGTGTAGCGGCAGCGGCCCCCGGCCTTCACGATGATCTCCACCACCGCGCTGTGCAGGCTGTCGGCCGCGTAGATGGGGGCCGTGCACCCCTCCACGTAATGCACGCTGGCGCCCTCGTCCACGATGATCAGGGTGCGCTCGAACTGCCCCATGCTCTCCGCGTTGATGCGGAAATATGCCTGGAGCGGGATATCCAGGTGCACGCCCTTGGGCACGTAGATGAAGGAGCCGCCCGACCATACGGCGCTGTTGAGCGCGGCGAACTTGTTGTCCGCCGGCGGGACCACCGTGCCGAAGTATTCCCGGAACAGATCGGGATGCTCGCGGAGCGCCGTGTCGGTGTCCAGGAAGATCACGCCCAGCTTCTCCCACTCCTCCTTCAAGGAGTGGTAGACGACCTCGGATTCGTACTGGGCGCCCACACCGGCCAGGAACTTCCGCTCCGCCTCGGGGATCCCGAGCCGGTCGAAGGTGCGCTTGATATCCTCGGGGACCTCGTCCCAGGTCTTACCCTGCTTCTCGGCCGGCTTGATGTAGTAGTAGATCTCGTCGAAATCGATCTCGCTGAGGTCCGCCCCCCAGGTGGGCATCGGCTTGCGCAGGAATATGTCCAGGGCCTTGTGCCGGAACTCGCGCATCCAGTCCGGCTCGCCCTTCATGTCGCTGATCTGGTCTACGATCTCGTGATCCAGCCCCCGGCGTGCTTTGAACACGTACTTCTCCGGATCACGAAAGCCGTACTTATACTCTTGCTTGATCTCCGCCAATACCTGGGCCTCGTCAGCCATTCCCTTGCCTCCCCGGATGTAGATAGAGGGATCTCGTCCGGATCATTTCCCTGCCGTCACTTTGTCCCCAAAAGCCTCGCGAACCCAATCGTATCCCTTCTCCTCCAGGACCAGCGCGAGCTCGGGCCCGCCCGAGGTGACGATGCGCCCGTCGAGCTGGACGTGGATGAAGTCCGGCTTGATGTAGTTGAGGATCCGCTGGTAGTGGGTGATGATGAGCACGCCCATGTGCGGCCCCATCAGGCGATTCACGCCGTCGGCCACGATGCGCAGCGCGTCGATGTCCAGCCCGGAGTCCGTCTCGTCCAGGATGGCGAAGCGCGGCTCCAGCATGGCCATCTGCAGGATCTCGGCCCGCTTCTTCTCGCCGCCCGAGAAGCCGTCATTCAGGTAGCGGCGGGCGAAGGACGGATCCATCTCCAGCAGCTCCATCTTCTTCCGGAGCTCCCTGCGGAATTCACGCATGGGCATCAGCTCGGAGCCGATCACGGCGTTTTCGGTCTGCTGCTCCCGGGCCCGATCCTTGTAGCCGCGGACGGTGCTCACGGCGGAGCGCAGGAAGTTCGCCAGGCTCACGCCCGGGATAGCGATGGGATACTGAAACGCCAGGAAGATGCCCTTGCGGGCCCGCTCATCCGGCCCCAGGTCCAGGATGCTCTCGCCATCCAGCAGGATGTCGCCCTCGGTGACCTCGTAATTGGGGTGCCCCATGAGCGCGTAGGCCAGCGTGCTCTTGCCGGATCCGTTGGGGCCCATCAGCGCGTGGACTTCTCCCTGTCGGATTGTGAGATTGACACCTCGAAGGATCTCCTTGCCCTCCACGCGAACGTGCAGATCCTTTACCACCAATTCCGATTTCTCTGCCATCATGGAAATGAGACTCCTTTACCAAAGGTTTGGATCGGCCTGGGCGGCCATCTCATCAGCTGATCTTCGCCTCCCCCTCGCCCTCGGCGGGGAGGGATAGAGCTTGCAGGTGACCGCCGCGCCCCTTTCACCAAGTATCCAATCGATTTCAATCGGCCGTCGGCTGCGGGTGACTGACGTTGAACTGGCATCCCGCATGGCCG
The DNA here is from genome assembly GCA_013152435.1 of Chloroflexota bacterium. Lineage (NCBI taxonomy): Bacteria > Bacillati > Chloroflexota > Chloroflexota bacterium. The sequence continues at coordinate 8,369 of JAADGJ010000132.1, forward strand.
TCCATCATGCACTGCTCCAGGGAAACCTCTGCCTCCAGCAGCTGGGCAATCATCTGCTGTTCCATCTCGCAGATGGCCCGGTATTCCTGCGCCAGGCCGTGATACGGGCAGTTGTACTCCTTCAGCACGAAGCCGCCCTCTCGTGCCTCCACCTCGGTCAGGATGCCGCGGGTATCCAGCCAGGAGGCCAGCTCCTCCACCCGCTGCTGTAGCCTGGCCCCTCGCACCTGGCCGCCGTATTGGGCCGCCAGGCGATCGCGAACGCGCCCCAGGAGCTCTCGGACCTTCTCCGCACCCTGGTCCTCCAGCAGCTCCTCATACAGGAGCAACGCCAGCTCATCGCTGTAGCAGGCGAAGAGGCGGTTCGCCTTCTCGGTGAGATAGTATTCGTAATGCGGGCGCCCCACGCCCTCTCGCACGGTGCGGGCGGCCACCAATCCCTCCGCCTGCAGGTTGGAGAGTTGCAGGCGGACCGCCGTCGTGGTCACCCCGAGTTCGGCCTGGATCTCCTTGATGCTGGCGCTTCCCCGGCGCTGCAACAGGTGGATGATCGCCATCGCCGGGCTTTCTTCTCGCTTCAAGTACGGCATCCCGTTTTCTCTCCCTCGTATCGAATCGCTTCGGTCTCCTCATTTTCCGTTCATCGCTGTCGCCCCAGTCTATCACAAATGCGCAATTTTGTCAATTGTATATGTAGAAAAAAGAGAAAGCTTTCGGACCGGCGCAGTATACCACCGGAGCGCTGATTTCGTCAATTCTATCTGTCTAAATTTTTGAGATCTCCTTGCGTGTTCCCTCTCCCGAGGGGATAATGGGAGATCCTATCGCCGGGCGTGAGGGGGATGATGTCTGCGAAGGGCGCGTGGCGGTTTCGTCTTCTGGTTTTGGCGATCGTTTTGAGCCTGGTGGGGTTCGGGCTCGTGGCCCTCATGGTGCGAGCGGGGCGCGTCGAGGCCATCGATCGCCTGATGCCGCCGTTCCCTCCATCGGTTCCCTCCTGGAGGCTCCTGCTCGCCCGCGGCATCACCTATACCGGCTCCACGCCCTTCGTGGTTCTGTGGGGGCTGTGCCTCACGTGGGGGCTGTGGCGCCGTCGACGGCCGCGGCGGGAGCGCGTCTTCCTGTGGGTGGCGTTGGTCGGCAGCAGCGTGCTGAACCAGGCGCTCAAGTGGGGCTTCGCCCGGCCGCGCCCTCCGCAGGCGGGCTGGTGGACGCACGCGGCGGGTTGGAGCTTTCCCAGCGGGCATGCCATGATCGCCGTGGTGTGCTACGGCGCGACCGCGCATATCCTCGGGCGTGGCCGGCCGCGCCCCCAGCGGATCGGGTTGTACGCGGCCGCGCTGGCTTGGGCGGTGCTGATCGCGTTGAGCCGTGTGTACCTGGGCGTGCACTACCTCACCGACGTGATCGCCGGCGTTGCCATCGGACTGGCCTGGCTCTTGCTCACGATCCTCCTTTCTTTCGTGGGCGCAAGGTCGCCCGGCGCACTCCTTTGACAATCTAGGGGTTATATCTAGACTATTGCGTGAGTGGCTGAGCAGATGGATATCCCTATGCGCCGCACGCGAGGCGAGGCGGGGGAGCATCACGCGTGCGGCGGCTGGTGAAGAGAAACGATGAGATACCTGCGTTTCATTTGGGGTTTGTGGCTTGTTCTGATCCTGTTGAGCGGATGTGCTCGGTCTGATACCGATCCGCTGCCTTTCGTGCGCTTGGGCCGTCTGAGTCCTCTGCCCACGGTCAGTCCGGAGCCCATGCCGCTGCGCGTGGCTGTGGCTGCGATCGTCTCCCCGAAGGGCACGGTGGCCTCGTATCAGCCCCTGCTGGATTACCTGAGCGACCGGCTTGGGCGCCCTGTGGAATTGGTCCAGCGCCGGACGTATGCCGAGGTAAACGATCTTATCCGGCGTGACGAGGTGGATCTGGCCTTCGTTTGCACTTTGGCTTATGTCCAGGGGCGGCGCGAATTCGGAATGGAGCTGCTCGCGATCCCCCAGGTGCACGGCCAGACTGTGTACTATTCGACTATCATCGTGCGCGCTGACTCGTCTGCTCAGCGATTTCAAGATCTTCGCGGTGCTGTCTTTGCCTTCACGGATCCCCTTTCCAATACCGGCTACCTGTATCCGAACGTCTTGCTTAAGCGTTTGGACGAGTCGCCGGCCACCTTCTTCCGCCGCACCTTTTTCACTTATAGCCATGATCATGCTATCTACGCCGTGGCTGACGGGGTGGCGGACGCGGCCGCCGTGGACAGCCTGGTGCTTGATTATGCGCTGAAACGTGATCCGACCTTGAGAAGACGCTTGCGGATCATTCATACCTCCCCGCCTTTCGGCATGCCGCCGGTGGTGGTAGGGCCGGGCGTGCGTCCCCAGACGAAGGCTTTGTTGCGCGAGATCTTGCTGTCCATGTCGGATGATCCCCAGGGGCGGCGGGCGTTGGCGGCTTTGGAGGTGGATCGGTTCGTTCCAGGCCGCGATGAGGATTACGATTTGATTCGGAGCCTGGAGATAGAATTGGAGGCGCGATGATGAGGGCCGGGCTTCTCTCGTTTCCCCTGGCGATCTGGCAGAACTGGCGTCGGCGGGCCTGGCAGATCGTCGGGGGGGTAAGCATTCGCACCAAGATCCTGGGCATTGTGCTCGCGATGGTGGTGTTCCCGGGGCTGATGGTGACCTTCCAGGTGCGATCCCGATTGGTCTATACCCTCCGGGAGCAATTGCGACAGCAGAGCATCTCCGTAGCTCGAGACGTGGCGGCTCGTAGCGCCGATCTGGTGCTGATCAACGATCTGTACGCTCTGAATCGGCTGTTGCGGGACACACAGGCTCACAACCCGGACGTCCGCTATATTTTCGTTATGGATCCTGGGGGGCGCGTGCTGGCGCATACTTTCGATGGCGGCTTCCCCCTGGACCTGCTGAGCGTGCCCCTCTCGCTGACAGACCGTCCCCATCGCATCCAGCCGCTGCTGACCGAGGAAGGGCTCATATGGGATACCGCCGTGCCGGTTTTTGAGGGGCGCGCTGGTATCGCACGAGTAGGGCTGAGCGAGCAGCGATTGTGGCACACGGTGAATTCGGTGACCGGCCAGATCATGTTGAGCACTCTTATCATCTCTCTGGTCGGTGTGGGGGCGGCTTCCGTGTTGACCTGGCTACTCACACGCCCTATTCGTGAATTGGTGACGGCTGCCGAGCGCATTGGGCAGGGCGATTACTCGCCTCGTGTGCGGCGTTGGGCGGAGGACGAGATTGGGGACCTGGCGGAGGCGTTTAATGCGATGGCCGTTCGGCTGGCCCAGGCGGAGGCCGAGCGCGCGGAACGCGAGCGGATGCGTCAGTTCTACCTCAAGCGGGTGATTCGCGCTCAGGAAGAGGAGCGACGCCGGATCGCGCGAGAGCTTCACGACGAGACCGGGCAGGCCCTCGCCTCGTTGATGGTTGGATTGCGCAATGTCGAGGAGGCGCCGACGCCGGAGGAGATGCGTTATCGCTTGCAGGATCTGCGGCGCATCCTGGCCACTACCCTGGATCGCGTTCGTCGTTTGGCCTTCGACCTTCGCCCTTCCGTTCTGGATGATCTTGGGTTGGTGGCTGCCCTCCGACGCTACGCCCAGCGATACCGAGAGCGCTTTGGTATCGCGGCCGAAGTCGAAGCGGTCGGATTGGAGGACTTGCGTCTGACCCCGGAGGTGGAGACCACGGTTTACCGGATTGTGCAGGAGGCGATGACCAATGCCGCGAAATACGCCGCATGCGCTCACCTCAGCGTGCTTCTGCAGGCGCACGATGGACAGCTTTCCGTGATCGTAGAGGATGATGGCACCGGGTTTGACGTGGAGGAGGTGTTTAGGAGCGAGGCCGGGCAGACCAAGCTGGGGTTATATGGCATGCAGGAAAGGGCGGAGCTTATCGGCGGGCGTTTGGACATCGAGGCGCGGCTGGGAACGGGCACGTCCATCTACCTTCGCGTCCCCCTTGAGGGGACGACCCGTGGCGCGCAGGAGGGGATGAGCCATGGCAAGTGATGGCCGCATTCGTGTGTTGTTGGCCGATGATCACGCTGTGCTGCGGGCGGGGCTGCGGTTGCTCATCAACGCGCAGCTGGATATGGAGACCGTGGGGGAGGCACAGGACGGCCTGGAAACGCTGCGTCGTGCCGAGGCGCTTCAGCCCGATGTGATCCTCCTGGACCTCAGCATGCCCAATGTCGGGGGGCTCTCCATCTTGCACGAGTTGAAAGCTCGCGTACCGCAGGGCCGCATCCTCGTTTTGACCATGCATGCGGAGGAGGAGTATCTGCGTGAGGCCCTGCGCCTGGGAGCGGCAGGCTACGTGGTCAAGTCGGCCGCCGACCAGGAGCTCCTGGCCGCCATTCGCGCGGTCGTCCGAGGCGAGGTGTATATCCATCCCTCCATGACGCGTTCCCTGTTGGATGGTTTGCTGCCCACGCCACGGCCCGCGCAGCGAGATCCTTGGCAGGAGTTGAGCGAGCGTGAGCAGCAAGTCATCCGGCGCGTGGCTATGGGATACACCAATCGGGAGATCGCGCAGCAACTGTATCTGAGCGTCAAGACCGTGGAGACCTATCGCTCCCGAGCCATGGAGAAGCTGGGATTGCGTAGCCGTGCTCAGCTGGTGAAATATGCCGTCCAGCGAGGGCTTCTAGGAGAGTAAGGAAGCCGGAACCCCGTTTCTGCCCATCGCATCCCTCGGATCAGCGGCGGAGGATGCGAACTGCGTGCCCCTGCCGCTGGCCAGTCCTCACAACAAGCCTCGTCAGGAAAAACCTGACACGCTGTCCGGTAATCCCTGACATGAAACACCACGCGAATCAGACTTTCCCCGCTTCACAGTCGTATTCCCTCCTGTTAAGGTAGAGGCAGTTGGTACGGGATGGCTCCGCGGTGAATGAGTCCAGCCCGTTGCGGAATGGCCCGCCTATCTCTGCCGGATCCTGCGCGGGGTCGGGATCGCTGATATCGAGGGGAGGCCTATGCGCATGCGTATCCCCCGTGTGCTGTTGATCATCCTTACCCTGGTGATCGCTCTCGTCGGGTGCCGAGGGGCGTCTCGGGGTCCTTCCCTCGCATCTCCCATATCCACTCCTACCGGACCAGACTATTGGATGCTGGTACGGGAAGCCCGTGCGGCGTACGGGGCCTCCGATTTCGCTCGGGCATTGGAGCTGGCCCGCCAGGCGGCGGCTGCCAATCCGGATGACAATACCGCGTGGGAGCTATACCGCCAAGCCAGCATCGCCCAGGCGGCCGATGAGTACCTACGCACGTTGCCCGCCCATCGCTACCGATTGCCAGTGGAGGAGTTTATCCGAGATCGGGTGAATCACAGCAGGGAGTGGTTCGTGGTTGACGTGCGAGAGCCCCAGGAGTTCGCCGCTGGGCACATTGAAGGCGCGATCAATATCCCTCTGGGCGAGCTGTTGCGCCATTTGGACGACTTACCGGATGGCCGGACGTCTCCTATCTTGCTCTATTGTCACTCACAGAAGCGGTCCACCCATGCCCTGGTGGTCTTACATGAGCTGGGATATTCGCAGGTCTATCATCTGGAAGGAGGTTATGCGGCCTATGTGGATTGGTTGACGCACAACCCCTCTCCTACGCCCGGCCCCACGCCGACGCCGGCGCCGGAGGAGCCGGACTTTGGCTGTTGAGGCGATCATCACGAAGAAGGGTTGGAAGCTCCGATCGTGGCGGATATCCGTGCCCTGAGGGCAATCTCTTGCAAAAGGAGGTTCTTATGCCCGTTGTACAGGAGATGGAAAACACCATTATCCGTATGATGGAGGATTTACAACGGGCCTTGCAGAAGCCCCCCTCGGAACGACGATGGGGTATGGTCATTGATTTGACCAAGTGCGTGGCTTGTGATGCCTGCACGGTCTCCTGTAAGGCTGAGAACAAGACTCCGCCTGGCGTCAACTACACCGTAGTCATCAAGGAGGAGGTGGGCACGTATCCTAACGTGCGTGAGGCGTTTCTCCCTCGGCCGTGTATGCATTGCGATAACCCGCCTTGCGTGGATGTCTGTCCGGTGAGCGCCACTTGGCAGAATGAGGAAGGCGTGGTCGTCGTGGACTACGATGCCTGCATTGGCTGTCGTTACTGCATGACCGCTTGCCCGTATGGTGCCCGGAACTTCGACTTCGGTGAGTGGTATACGGAGGATACGCCGAAGCTGGCTCCCTATGAGACTGCGCCGACCTTCGAGTACAGCGAGAGACGAGTGCGCAGCAACCATGAGTCACCCGTGGGGAATGTGCGTAAGTGCCATTTCTGCTTGCATCGCGTGCGCGAAGGTCTGTTGCCGGCTTGCATTAACGATTGCATCGGCCGGGCCCGCTACTTCGGCGATCTCACCGATCCGGACAGCCTGGTCTCCGAGTTGCTGCGGGAGCGCTACTCCTTCCGCCTGAAAGAAGAGCTGGGCACACAACCCAAAGTCTTCTACCTTTCATAAGGGAGGGTGTCATGAAGAACAACAGAGGATTGTACTGGGCGTATTGGGTTGTGGTGGTGGTCATGTTGATGCTGGGAGGCGTGGGATTGTACTGGCGCTTAACCGCAGGCCATCGCCTGGCCAATTACGGACAGCTGATCGTTTGGGGCCTGTGGGTGGCGATGTACATCTACTTCATAGGCCTGTCGGCCGGGGCCTTTCTCATCTCTGCCCTGGTCTACGCCTTTGGGGTAGAGCGCTTTCGGCCCATTGCCCGCCTGGCTTTGTTCACGGCTTTGATCTCCCTCCTGATGGCGCTGCTGCACATCTGGTTCGATCTGGGACACATGAGTCGCTTTTACGAAGTGTATACCCGTCCCAATCCCCTCTCGATGATGGCCTGGATGGTGTGGCTATACACCGGTTATTTCGTTCTTTTGTTGGCGGAGTTCTGGTTTGACATCCGGCAGGATCTGATTCGGTGGAGTGAAAAGCCTGGGGTGGTGGGCATGGTCAGCCGCATCCTGGCCCTGGGGAGCAAGGATCTTTCCCCTGAGAGCCGCCGCCGGGATGAGAAGGCAACGCGCGTATTGGGCACTGTTGGCGTTCCCCTGGCCATCATGTTCCATGGCGGCGTGGGCGCTCTCTTCGGCGTGGTAGCTGCTCGGCCGGCCTGGCATAGCGGGTTGTTCCCGCTTATCTTCTTGGTCTCCGCTCTGGTCTCCGGGGGAGGGCTGCTGATGGCCTTCTATGCCCTTCTGGCTCCCGATCGAGGCACGCTGGAGCATCGGAGCTTGATGGAAGATATGGCCAAACTGGTGTTAGGCCTGGTCCTCTTGGATCTCCTGTTCACCTTCGCCGAGTATTCCATCGCCTTGTACGGTGCCATCCCCGGTGACGTAGCTCCTTTGATAGCCGCCATGTTCGGCCCCTTCTGGTACGTCTTCTGGATCGGACAGGTGGGGTTGGGGTTCGTCATCCCGATCATCTTATTGGGATGGAAGCGAACCCGTCGGTCTCCCTTCTGGGTGGGCGTGGCTGGCCTGGCCATCGTGCTGGCCTTTGTGGGCGTGCGCTTGAACATCGTCGTTCCGCCTCTCTCCGTGCCGGAGATCAGAGGGTTGGTAGAGGCCGTGCCCTCCTCCCGCATGACCACCCTGTATGTACCTAGCGTGATGGAATGGTTCCTGAGCCTCGGCATCATTGGCTTCGGCATGGCCCTCTACGCGATCGGATACCGTTTACTACCCGTTCAGCCTCGGGCGGTGAAGGAGGTATGATATGAGCCGAAAGGGAAAGACCACGGATAAAGCCTCTCCTCTGAACGCAAAGATCACTCGCCGCGATTTCATCAAAACGACGGCCTTCCTGGGCGGGTCCCTGTTCCTGGCAACTAATGTCGATGCGGCCTTCCGTCGCGTCGCGGCGATGGGCAACACCTTGAGCGATGCCTCTGCGGTTGGCGAATATCCGCTGAATCGGCCGGAGAGCATCATCTACAGCGTCTGCCTCCAGTGCCATACCGCCTGTACCATCAAGGGGAAATTATTGGATGGGGTGCTGGTCAAGATCGATGGCAATCCCTATAGCCCGATGAACATGCTACCCCATCTTTCCTACGATACCCCGCTGGCTGAGGCAGCCAGGGTGGATGCGCGGTTGTGCCCCAAAGGCCAGGCGGGTGTGCAGAGCCTTTATGACCCGTACCGCATCATCAAGGTGCTCAAGCGGGCTGGCAAACGAGGTGAGAACAAGTGGGAGGTGATCTCCTTCGACCAGGCCATTGACGAGATCGTCAACGGGGGCACCTTTGCCGACGGCACGAAGACCCCTGGTCTGAGGGAGATTTGGGCGGTACGCGATCCTGACTTGATGAAGGCCTTGAAAGCCGATGCGATGGCGGTCGCCAGCGGCGATATGACGCTTGAGGAGTTCAAAAGCAAGCACGCCGATCACCTGGATCTGCTCATCGATCCAGATCATCCCGATCTGGGGCCTAAGAACAATCAATTCGTCTTTCAGGCTGGTCGTATCGAGCATGGACGCAAGGAGTTTGCCAAGCGCTGGCTGAAGGACGCCTTTGGCTCTGTCAACTGGTACGAGCATACCACCATCTGCGAGCAGTCCCATCACATCGCCTTCCAGCAGATGAGCAATCAGTATAAGGGCGGAGGAAAGTGGAGTGGCGGTAAGACCCATTTGAAGCCTGATTTCGCCAATGCCGAGATGGTGATCTTCTTCGGCACAGGGGCTTTCGAGGCCAATTTCGGCCCCACCCCTATGAGCGAGCTGGTCACTTGGTCCCTGACCTACCGAAACATGAAGATCGCGGTGGTGGATCCTCGCCTGAGCAAGACGGCGGCCAAGGCCAAATGGTGGCTGCCGGTGAAGCCGGGCGAGGACACCGCGTTGGCCCTGGCCATGGGGCGCTGGATTGTGGAGAATGAGCGTTACGATGCCACCTATCTGGCCAACGCCAATAAGGCCGCGGCAGCGGCTGACGGCGAAACCACATGGACCAACGCCACCTATCTGGTGAAGATCGAGGGCGATAAACCGACGCGATTGTTGCGTCCCGAGGAAGCCGGCCTGGGTGACGTGGACGGCTTCGTGGTCAGCAGGGGAGGGAAACTGGTCGCCGTGGATCCCAACGATGCCGAGAACCCGGTGGAGGGTGACCTCTTTGCTGAGGGGCAGGTCAACGGCATCACCTACAAGAGCGCCTTTCTGCTGTACAAGGAGCTTACCTTCGAGCGCAGCCTGGAGGAGTGGTCGGAGATCTGCGGCATCCCCGTGCGCAAGATCGTCGAGGTGGCCCGTGAGTTCACCAGCCATGGCAAGAAGGCCGCCGTGGACCTTTACCGGGGGCCGGTGCAGCATACCAACGGCTATTATACGGGCCAGGCCATCATCATGCTCAATCTGCTCATCGGCAATGTCGACTGGGTGGGGGGCCTGGGCAAGGGCGGCGGCCACTGGCATGAGGATGGCAGCAAAGCGAAGGGGCCTTTCAACATCGTCAAAGGCATGCATCCCGGTAAGCTCGGCTCCTTTGGTGTGACCCTCACACGGGAGAAGTGGCATTACGAGAAGAGCACCCTCTTCAAGCGGGATGGGTATCCCGCGAAGCGGCCCTGGTATCCTTATACGGGGAACGTATATCAGGAGATCATTCCCAGCGCCGCGGACGGCTATCCCTATCCCATCAAGGCCCTCTTCCTGCATAAGGGCACGCCCGGCTATGCCAGCCCGGCCGGCAATCCCACGCTGAAGGCCATCGCTGATCCCAATGTCATCCCGCTGGTGATCGCCTGCGATATCGTCATCGGCGAAACCAGCATGTATGCGGATTATCTCTTCCCGGACACGGCCATCTGGGAGCGCTGGGGCACGCCGCACATCACGCCGGCGGTGCAGGCCAAGACGAGCAAGGTGCGCCAGCCCATCGTCGAACCGCTGGTGGAAAAGGTCACCGTCTTCGGAGAGGAGCAGCCGATCTGCATGGAGGCCGTCATGCTCGCCATTGCCGAACGCCTGGGCCTGCCCGGTTACGGCAAGGATGGCTTCGGCCCTGGGATGGACTTCAACCGGCGCGAGGATTACTTCCTGAAGATGGTGGCGAATCTGGCCTATGGCGACAAGGAGGATGGCTCCGATGCCGTGCCCGAGGCCGACGATGAGGAGCTGGCCGTCTTTCGCGCCGCACGCGCCCACTTCTCCAAGGTGATGTTCGACGAGGCGCGTTGGAAGAAGGCCATTGGCGATGATGAGTCATTGTGGCGCCGGGTGGTCTATCTGCTCAATCGAGGCGGCCGCTTCGAGGACTTTCGCAAGGTTTACAAGGGGGATAAGCTGGCTCATCAGTTCGGAGGGATGTTCAGCGTCTTCGTGGACAATGTGGCCGCGGGTAAACACAGCCTGACCGGCGAGCACTTCTCCGGCTTGCCCATCTATGAGCCGGTGAAAGACGCTGCCGGTCAGCCCATCGATCAGGAGGAATATCCCTTCCGCCTCTTCACTTATAAGGAGATCTACGGTGGCCAGTCTCGCACGGTAGGCAATTACTGGGCACAATTGGGTGTGGCCACCGAGAACTGGGTGTTGATGAATAAGATCGACGCGGATCGCATGGGCCTTCGGGATGGGGATGTGGTCAGGCTGGTGTCCAAGACCAATCCCGACGGCGTGTGGCGGCTGCCCAATGGGGAGCCGGTGGCGGTAGCCGGCAAGGTGAAGGTGATCCAGGGCATCCGTCCCGGCACGGTTGCGGCCTCCTGGCATTTCGGCCATTGGGCCTATGGAGCCCGGGATGTCGTCGTGGATGGTCAGGTGATCCGGGGCGATGCTCGTCGGGCTACGGGCTTGTGCCCGAACGTGGTCATGCTGGAGGATCCTGTGCTCAAGAATGTCAGCCTGACCGATCCTATCGGCGGTAGTGCTAGTTTCTACGATACTCGGGTTCGAGTGGAGAAGGTATCGTCGCGGCAGTAGCCGCCGGGTCTCAGAACGCCCTTCCGCGCCTCCGGATCGGTATCTCGTCCTCGTCGCGTGGAAGTGTTCTAGATTAAGAAGGTGCGACGCATTGCAGGATGTGCGTTGCACCTTCTTTTTTCCATCGAAAAGGATACATTACCATTGAGCTAACGGTATTGATTTCCATTGCAATATATGCTAAGATAGATGGTAGTGGACCTCGCGTGTTTAGAGCTTGAGATATCCGGGAACGTTTTTCCCCACCTGGTGCGTCTCCAAAGAACGTTTTTGGGATCCCATATTGGGAAAGGGCTTGAAGATGAGCCCGCCGGCGGTGGTTCCATGCACCGCGAGTGAATTGTAGAAGCTCGACCTGTTATCGCAGGTGCAGAGTGCACTTCTAATCACCTCATTGCCAAGAGCCCCTCTGTTCCTGTTTCGGTTACCTTTTCGCTGAAGCCCCTGCGTTGTGTGTTCCCCGGTCGGAGAATTGGCGTTGTCCTGGTCGGTATCATCTGGTAGCACATTGCAAAGTAGGCTATACGAGGAGAGGATGTTCAAAGCCTCTCACCCCGAGTCCTCCTCATATAAGAGAGGTGTGCTATGAAGCACTTGTTTCTATGTATGCTCGGACCGGTACAAGATTTCATCGCCACTGCCAGGCGCAGCCGTGATCTATGGTATGGGTCATGGATGCTGAGTGAGCTGTCCAAAGCTGCTGCTAAAGCGATAGCCGATCGATATGAATTGGGCTCTCTCGTGTTTCCTGCTCCTCGAGCGATTGCCTCTCTGGAGCCGGGCAGCGATCTGAACGTTCCCAACAAGATCGTGGCGATCGTTGAAGGCGACCCAGACGAGATCGGCGCAAATGTGGAAAACGCTGTTAGGAAGCGATTGGAATCCCTGCGAGAGAATGCGCTCGGGAAGGTGCGCGGGCAGTTCGACAGAGGCTTGGCCATACGTCAGATGGATGATTTGGTGGAGTATTACTGGGTGGGTGTACCGGTGGAAGACGGCCGCTACGGGCACGCTCGCGATCTGGCGGAATGGCTGATGGCAGCCAGAAAGGGCACGCGGGACTTTCAGCAGTTCGGTGGCAAACCTGTGCCAAAGTCCTCTCTAGACGGGATTCGGGAGTCTGTGATACCGGAGGATGCCTATCCTGCTGCGGGGGATCCCCCAGATGTGCGGGTTGAGAAGCAGAGGGACCTTTATTTGAAGTATGGAGCCCGCCGGGGCGAGCGTCTCTCTGGGGTGGATCTGATCAAACGTAATGGACAGCGGGGGGATAGGGAGGAGCCGGACTTCAGAAGTACGTCTCACATGGCAGCGATCCCTTTTCTTGAGATGGTCGATCGCGTGAGAGGCGCTGGAGAGGGGGATAGCCTGTTGAAGGAGGTTTACGAAGCGCTCAGAGAGAGCGGCATGGAGCCTCATGGTGAAGACGGTGATGGGGCGCTGCTGTTCGAATCCAGGCTACGGGAGTGGGCCCCTGACGATGAGACGTTGAAACAGGCGCGGAGTCAGTGGAACGGACTGATCCAGAGGTATGCAGGAGATGCACGCCCACAACCTTACTATGCGTTGCTGAGGGCTGATGGGGACAACATGGGCAAAACTATAGATAGTCTGGAGGAAGAGAGAGAGCACCGCAAGCTGTCCCAAGAGCTCAGTGAGTTTGCCGCCGAGGTAAAGAAATTGGTAAAGAGACATAGGGGGGTCCTGATATACTCTGGAGGCGACGATATCTTGGCGTATCTTCCGTTGCACACCGTCCTTGCCTGTGCCAGAGAACTGGCGCAGGGCTTCGATAGCCGCATGTCGAAGTTCAGCTACGAGGCAGGAAAACATCCCACCCTCTCAGTGGGTATCGTCGTAGCCCATCACCTGTATCCCTTGTCTGAGGTCTTGGAGATGTCGAGAGATGCTGAGAGGGCAGCCAAATTTCTGCCCGGGAAGAATGGCCTGGCCATCATCCTCAGCAAGCGGAGTGGAGTGGACCGTACCATTGCAGGTCGAAGCGAGGATCTGCACCGGCGTTTGCAGGAGATGATTGCTCTTGTACGGAAGGAGGCCATCAGTAAAAAAGCGGCATACGAACTGCGGGAACTGGATCGTGTCCTTGGAAGGGATGGAACGCTTCAAGGAGCGTTAAAAGCGGAGGCGATGCGCATCGTGGGACGTAGGCGGGAACCGGGAGGAGCCGTGCAAATCTCTCAAGAGGTTAAAGACAAGTTTTCCCGATGGCTAGATGGGGTAGTAGATACCCCGAGGCCGGTTGCGGAGGTATCCCAAGAGCTGATAGTAGCCATCACATTCGCCGAGGCCCTCGACATGGCAGAAGGGAGATTGCAAATCGGCAGGAGGTGAGAGAGCCATGAGTCTATGGATTATTGAACCCAGAGATCCGCTCATTTTCCGGGACGGGAAACCCTTCAGCGCCGTGCCGGGGGCTATGGCCAAATCACTGCCATTCCCCTTCCCGTCGACGATAGCGGGCGGAGTGCGCACGCATGCCGGGCCGGATGCAGATGGACGTTTCAGCGAGAAGCGCATTGACGAGCTTTTGTCCCTGAGCATCCGAGGTCCTCTGCTGGTGGAAGTAGGATGGGATAGGAAGGTTACAGAGTGGTTCGTACCCGCTCCGGCGGATGCATTGGTGTTCCGAGGGGATAATGATGAAGAAGGGAGAAGGAGGCGATTGAAGCCTGCTCGGGTACCAGATGGAGCCAGGACTAATCTGGTGGATAGGCTTGTCCCTGTAGCTTTGGGGAGAACCATGGAAAAGAGTAAGCCTCATCCCAAAGCTCCCAGGTTTTGGAAGTGGAGGGCCTTTGAGGAATGGCTGGTGGCGCCGACGGACGATCTGGCCGCTGGGCCAATGGATGCCTGGGGACAAGAAGGTCCGGTCCGAGAGCGAAGGATTCACGTGGCTATGGAAGCCGTCACCCAGACGGCGAAGGAAGGCGCCCTCTTCCAGACCAGCGGTTTGGAGTTCGTAAGTGGGGGCCGAAAGGACTTGAGTCGTGTGCGGGAGATGGCGCTGGCTGTGGAGACCGATGCCGAAATGAAAGAGGGGCTGGGCTTTCTGGGGGGCGAGCGGCGAGCCGTCTCTTGGCGGAGGACGGATATGACATTACCGCCTCAACCTGCCGGGTTGGCGGACATTGTTGTCGGGCAGAAGAGGTGTAGGCTGATCTTGCTCACTCCTGGCCTGTTCGAGCGCGGTCACCTTCCCACCTGGATGGTAGAGGAGTGTTGTCCTGATGTTGAAGTGAGGATCGTGGCAGCAGCCGTGCCCCGGTATCAGGCGGTATCCGGGTGGGATTACGAGAAAAGGAAACCGAAGCCAACCCGTCGTCTAGCTCCGGCCGGAAGCGTGTATTTTCTGGAGCTCAATGGAGACGACGATGCGATCAGACGTTTCGTTGATGCCGTCTGGATGCAGAACGTCAGTGATGGGGAACAAGATCGCAGGGATGGTTTCGGTCTGGCTGTTGTAGGCGTTTGGGACGGTGTCCTAGTGGAGATGGAGGGGGGACGATGAACAGAAACCGAAAACCAAAATCGCCACCGCCTGATGTCAAACCTCGCGATCTCGACGAGGAGAGCATGGTGCGGCAGACTCGTAAATATGAACTGATCACGCCGCTATTTGGCGGCGGTGCGAATCCCCAGGAAGCGGATCCAATCACCGTGGTGCGGGGCCCCGAGGTGCGCGGGCAACTGCGCTTCTGGTGGCGAGCTACACGTGGAGGGCTGTTCGATGGTGATCTGGAGGCGATGCGCAGAGCGGAAGAGGCGATCTGGGGCTCCGCGGCGGCCAAAGGGAAGCCGGGACCGTCCAAAGTGCGGATCATGATCTCGGACGTCTCCTCCACATCGGAATTCAAGAGAGTTCAGATTAGGAGAAGGGAAAGGTGGATGGAAGTGGATGTAGGTGACCCTTCTTCTCCCTACAGTTACGTGGCCTTTCCCTTGCGGAAGATGCCGGACAAACCTGCCGCTGGGCTGCGCGAGGAAGGCATTGTGTTCACCCTCGAACTGATGCTGACTCAGAAAGAAGTGGAAGTCACTCTGAAAGGGAGCCGACGGATAAGGCTCCATCTAATGGACGAGATCGAGGCTGCCCTGTGGGCGTGGGAGACATTTGGTGGCATTGGCGCTCGCACGCGACGGGGATTCGGTGCATTACACTTGGTGGCGATTGACGATCAGCGGCAGACGCCGCCAAGCTGCGATCAAGTGGAGAGATGGTTGCAAGAGGGACTAAAAAAGTATGTAACGGAGGGAAAGTGGCCGAAAAGGGTTCCCCATCTGCTGCGGGACATGAGGATTGTGTTGACTCCTGCGAAAGGAGACGGGGTCGAAGCCTGGGAGCACCTCTTCGGACGCTTACGCCGGTTTCGCCAATCGCGGTACCCTGATAGCCATGGTCGGCCCTATGGTCGTAGCAAGTGGCCTGAGGCCGACACAGTGCGACGCGTGACCGATACGTACTCTCCGGGACATGATCCTGTTCATCCCGTTCAAGGTAAAGCGCCGCGAGGACGCTTCGGTCTCCCCATGATCATCCAGTTCAGGCAAGACGATGTCAGTTGTGGTGATCCCCAACCTGCGACTCTGCAGGGCGCTGGGCACGAGCGATACGCAAGCCGTCTGATCCTTCGCCCTTTTCTCTGTTCCGATGGCAAGGCTGTTGGGATCGCCTGTGTGCTCGAAGGGCCCGCTGATCCTCCAGGAGGCTATGTTCTGAAGACGGTGAAGGGAGATTTTCCTGTAGAAGCCGGTTTGACTCAGGAAGAAGCGGATGAAATCTCACCCCTTAAGGGCAAATCGGACGTTCTCCAAGCTTTTCTCGACTACCTGTGATGGGGCAAACCAAAAGGAGTGATTAGTCATGTACGCGAAACTTCTTTTCCTCCACGCGCTTTCTCCGATACACGCCGGAACGGGTCAGGGTGTTGGGGTGATCGACCTGCCTGTTGCCCGAGAGAAAGCCACGGGCATCCCCATCGTGCCAGGGTCCTCGGTCAAAGGGGTGCTGCGAGATGCCTGTCCCGATGACAAGAAGGTCGCTATCTTCGGGCCTGATACGGGCAACGCCGATCTTCATGCGGGCTCTGCCCAGTTCACCGATCTGCGGTTGCTGCTTTTGCCGGTGCGCAGCCTGAAGGGCACATTCGCATGGGTCACATCTCCGCTGTTGCTGCGGCGATTTCTGCGAGATGCCGACAACGTGCGAGACGCTATGCCTCCCGATACCGCGCCCGACGTCCCCAACCTCGAAACCTGTTTCGTCAGCGATGAAAGCTGCGAAATTGACATGGCGGGGGATAATGGAAGGCGGGTCATCCTGGAGGATCTGGAGCTGAATGCAAAGGAGTCGGAGGAGGCCGCTCGATGGGCTGAGTGGCTTGGGAGCCAACTCTTTCCGTCTGACTCTTATTGGAAAGGTGCGCTAAAAGGCCGCATTTGCATCGTCCACGACGATGTGCTCTCCTTCCTGTTGGAAACAGCCACCGAGATCGCGGCCAGAATCCGTTTGAAGGAAAAGGAGAAAACGGTGGAGCGAGGGGCGTTGTGGTACGAGGAGGCTCTGCCGGCCGAGACGGTGCTGTCAGGCCTGCTGCTGGCGGCCGAGGTAAAAGCCGGGAAGGACGAGGTCTTTTCCGTTGTGGGAGATCTGGTGAAGTCTCCGGTGCAGGTGGGGGGAAACGCCACCGTTGGCCGCGGGCTCTGCCAGATGCGCCTAGTGTAGGGAGGCAATATGATGATAAGCCTAGAACAGAGGTATGCTGCATCCATCTACGATCAGGTGAAGGCCCGAGAGGGAGAGTACCCCGGGGATTCCAGGGAGCGTAAACAGTATGGCTCCATGGCGCACAAGCTGCCGATCCTGGTGAGACAGGCGGGGCTGGTACAGGCGTTAGAGTTCGTCAACAGCCGCGACAGGGGGCCTTATAGAGCATTGCTGGAGGATCTGGCTCAGGTGGTGGGCGTGAACGACGGAGAAGGGCTGTTGGCAACCAGCCGTTGCGCTGATCTGGCCGACTACATCTATCTGACCAACCAGGTCATGCTGGCGCTGAAGTGGTACAAACGCTTCGCACAGTCAGTCCTCGGGGTGGAGCCGGCGGAGGAAGAGATATGAGCGATCGCAGAGGGCGTTTCGAGGACATAGAGGCGCAATCCACCACCCACGCAGGCCTCTGGCTGGACAAGTTCATCGCTGGTTTTGAGCGACAAGATGGGAGCCCCCCCCAGGGCACCTTAGTCAAGGAGGTGTCTCGTATCTCAGAGCCAAAGCCCTACGTGAGGTTCTTCCAGCGTTGGAAAGAGGCCCTAAGGGAGTGCGGCGTGAAAGAAGAGCACTTGAGGGAGGCCAAGGCGTTAGGGCGTCTGGCCGTCGGGTTGGGAGGCGAGGCGGTACTGGAAACCGCGATCACTTTACATCATACTTACGGTGTCCCTTATATTCCTGGCAGCGCCTTGAAGGGCCTGGCTGCCAGTTACGCCCGTCGAAGGCTGGAGGGAGACGAATGGAGCAGGAACGGATGGGCATATCAGGCCGTCTTCGGGGATACGGACGAGGCGGGGTATGTCACATTCTTCGACGCGCTTTATGTGCCCGGCAGCGGCCATAAGGGGAAAGCTCTCTGGCCTGACGTGATCACGGTGCATCATCGGGAGTATTACAGCGGCGAAAAGAAGCCACCCGCTGACTGGGATAGCCCCAATCCCGTGCCCTTTCTCAGCGCCACGGGGAGATACCTGGTTGCCTTGCAAGGTGATGATGCCTGGGTAGAGAAGGTGTTCGATATCCTAGGCCATGCGTTGATGGAGGAGGGGATCGGGGCCAGAACGTCTAGTGGGTATGGGCGGATGACTCTCGAGACCGGTTCCTCGTCCGTCTTCGCCTTCCGGCCGGGCGAGACCTACGAGTTAGCCCGGCTCAGGTTGCTGAGGCGGGAGGCCCCGCCTCCAGGGCGTTATCGCGGTACGGTTGTGCGCGTGCGCGAAGAAGGCCGGTATGGGTTCATCAGGCCCGCTCACGGTGGGAAGGATATGTTCGTACATGTCTCCCAATTGGTTCCGCCGATCCAGCAGCTCAGGGAAGGCCAGGTAGTAGAGTACAAAATCGGCAAGCACGAGGGAAGGGATCAGGCGCAGGATGTAGAGGTCCTGTTGGAGAGAGACACATGAAGGCTATGGTGCTTTTGGCTGGCGAGCAGGCGGCTCCCAACTTATTGCCGGCCAGGAACTTCCATCCCGACGAGATATACATCCTCCATACCGATTTCTGGAAAAGTAAGCTCATGGCCGATCGCCTGAAGATGCGTCTGGGAGAGGCGGAAGTGAAACTCTATCCTATAGACGCGTACGACGTTGGGAAGATTACATCGCAGGTATCGGAGTTGTTGAGGAGCTTGGGCGAGGCTCTGGTCAACGTCACGGGTGGGACCAAGCCCATGTCCATGGCTGCCCTGATGGCAGCGAGGGAGACGGGTCAACGGCCTTTTTACGTCCGCAGTCAGCGATCCGAGACCGAAATAGACTTCTACGAGTTCGATGAGAGAGGGATGCCCAAAGTAGCGGATACGATTACGATCTCCGACACCATCACGCTGGATGACTATCTGGTCTCCTACTTCGGATCTCAGTATGAATTCACAGGATATGGTCGAGGTAAGGGGGTGGCATTCGAACGGGCCATTCACTTGGCTCTGGAGCCATGGGTGGATGAGATCGGCGTGGGATGGAAGCATGAGAGCGGCGCCGTAGATGTGGACTTCGTGATACGTTGTAACAACCAGGTGGGAATAATCGAGGCGAAGACGGGGGGCAAAGCGCGGACTACTGAGGGAATAAAGCAACTGGCGGTCGCTGGCGGACAGCGGTTTTTCGGCACTTATACACGCCGATTCCTCGTGATAGATCAGCGATGGCCTGAAAAGAGCAACAATCGGGCGCTGGCTGAGGCCATTGGCATCACCCTCGTGGAGCTTCCCAGCTTTCATGACCAGGGAGAGCTGAGCCAGGCCGAAACTGAAGAATTGGTTGGAAAGGTGCACGATGCCCTGGGCAAGCCGACGAGGCTGGAGAGAAGGGAACCATGATCCTCATCAACTTCTCACATCCTCTCACTGACGAGCAGCGGGCGCAGATCGAGGCGTTGACCGGCCAGGAGGTGGCCGAAATCCGGGGTGAGATGCCCCAGTTCGATCATAAGAGCCCCTTTGCAGAGCCAGATCCGGGAGTTGGTCGATCGGGTGGGGCTGGGCCCAGAGGGATGGCAGACGACGCCGTTGCTCATCAACCCGCCCGGCTATGCCCCCGCCGCCGTGGTTCTGCTGGCCGAACTCCATGGGCGAATGGGACACTTCCCGGCCGTATTGCGTCTGCGTCCCGTGGAGGGCAGCGTGCCTACCCGCTATGAGGTGGCCGAGATCGTCAATTTGCAGGAGGTACGCGATAGAGCTCGTACACGGAGGTGAGCATAAAGTCGTGATCCAAGGATGATGCG
>JAADGJ010000133.1 GCA_013152435.1 Chloroflexota bacterium
GAGAACGCGATGATCCTGCTCATTATCCAGGAGCCGGATGGCGACTTCGTCCCGCTACAGGCCATCTCCGACGAGTACGGATACGCCGTCATCCGGTATCGTATCCCCCGACGCGCGCCGACGGGCACCTATGGGGTCCGGCTGGTGGATGTGGTCGGACAGAGCATCCAGCTTGACTGGGAGGATTCCGTCACGGAGACATCTTTCATCGTCCGCTAACCTCCACCCGGCATCTCCCAGCCGAGGTGCCCGACGGAAGACACACACGAAATTCAGAGGGGCGGCTAGTCGACTAGCCGCCCCTCATCACATCTCATCCTATCGTCTCCCACGCCCCACATCCGATGCGCACCTTTTCCCTTCGGTCAGTGTTATAAAGCCACGAGTAACCCATTCGACCACAAGGTCCCTCGCCAGGGAAACGGCCCCTACCCAACAAGAATCCAAAGTAGGGCGTTGCTCGCGGCGAGGGGCGGGCTTATGGAGCGGGCCTCCGATGGGACGGTCGTCCCTCGCATGCCCGGGAATCCGCACCTCACACGAGACAACCGTGCTTACCAGGAGTGACACAGAGTGATGATGAAGGATACACGCGTGGTGGTAACCGGCTTGGGCGCAGTCACGGCATTGGGCCTGGACGTGCCGACGACCTGGTCCGGCGTCCTGGCCGGGCGATCCGGCGTCGACCGGATCACCTCTTTCGACCCAAGCCCCTACAAGACTCAAATCGCCGCCGAGATCAAGGATTTCGATCCCACACGATATCTGGACCGCCGAACGGCGCGCCGCCTGGACCGTTTCACCCACTTCGCCGTGGCGGCCAGCCAGGAGGCCGTGCAGGATTCAGGACTCAACCTGGCGAACGAGGATCCGCGAGCCGTGGGAGTGATCATCGGCTCCGCTCTGGGCGGGCTCGGGACGCTGCTGCGGGAACAGGAGATCCTCCGCACCCGCGGCCCCCGGCGTGTGAACCCGTTCTTCGTCCCCGCCATCCTGATCGACACCGCCGCCGGACAGGTGGCCATCGAGCTGGGAGTGCGCGGCCCGAACATGGCCATCGTCTCCGCCTGTGCGACGGGAAACGGGGCGATCGGGGAGGCGGCGGAGATCATCCGCCGCGGGGACGCCGAGGTCATCCTGGCCGGAGGCAGCGAGGCGGTCATCCATCCGATCACGCTGGCCGGGCTCAACGTCATGGGCGCCCTCTCCACCCGAAACGAGGATCCCCCGCGAGCCTGTCGCCCCTTCGACGCCCAGAGGGATGGCTTCGTCATGGGCGAAGGAGCAGCCGTGCTCGTCCTGGAATCGCTGGATCACGCCCTGGAGCGCGGCGCGCACATCTACGCCGAGATCCTGTCCTACGCGGCCACAGCCGACGCCTTCCATCTGGCCCAGCCGGCCGAGGACTCCGCCGGGGCCGTGGAGGCCATGGAAAAGGCCCTGCAGCGGGCCGGGATCCAGCCCACCGAGGTGCAGTATATCAACGCGCATGGCACCTCGACCGCGCTCAACGACCGCAGCGAGACGGCCGCCATCAAGCAGGTCTTCGGCGAGCACGCTTACCGGCTGGCCGTCTCCTCCACCAAGTCCATGACCGGACACCTCCTGGGAGCGGCGGGTGCCCTGGAGGCGGTGCTGTGCGTCAAGGCCCTTCAGGAGCGCGTTCTGCCGCCCACCATCAACTACGAACATCCCGATCCCGAATGCGATCTGGATTACGTACCCAACCAGGCCCGCCCCGCGCCGGACCTGAACGTGGCGATGTCCAACGCGTTCGGCCTGGGCGGACACAACGCCTGCCTGATTATGCGCCGATGGGAGGGTTCCTGACGCACATGGGAAGCAGCCCTCCGGTCACCGACAGGATCGTATGCGATAGATAGAGGCGGGGGAGAGCACGGCCGCGTCGACGGGCTTCTCAAAGGAGCGGGAGCGCGCGTGGCCGTGAAAACCTCGCGAAAGTCGCACGGAGTGAAACGCTGTGAGACGGTATGCGCAGATCATCGGCTGGGGCAAGAGCCTCCCGAATCACATATTGACGAACGACGACCTCGCCCGCATCGTGGACACCAGCGATGAGTGGATCCGGACACGCACCGGCATCCGCCAACGCTACATCGCCACCGATCCTCGGGAGACCACGGCGAGCCTGGCCATCAAGGCGGCCCAGGAGGCGCTCCGGGTGGCGAACGTACCGGCCAGCCGGGTGAACATGGTCATCGTCGCCACGTCCTCTCCGGAGCACATCTTCCCCTCCACCGCATCCCTCGTGCAGGACGGGATCGGCGCCACTCGCGCCGGCGCATTCGATCTGAGCGCCGCCTGCTCCGGCTTCGTGTACGCGCTGAGCATCGCCCGGGGCCTGATCGCCAGCGAGTCCGCCGAATATGTCCTGGTCATCGGGGCGGAGACCCTCTCCCGTTTAGTGGACTGGTCCGACCGCAACACCTGCGTGCTGTTCGGCGACGGGGCGGGAGCCGTCCTGGTCGCCGCCAGTGAGGTCCCGGGGGGGATCCTCTCCACCGTGTTGGGATCCGACGGATCCGGCGGGGATCTGCTCATCGTGCCGGCGGGAGGGAGCCGCCTTCCGGCCAGCCTGGAGACCGTGGCGTCCGGCCAGCATTATCTCAAGATGGACGGCCGCGGGGTGTTCCGCTTCGCCACGCGCGTGATGGCACGGGCCACGCAGGAGGTCGTGGAGCAAGCGGGGCTCACCATGAGCGATATCGAGCTGGTGATCCCACACCAAGCCAACCGTCGAATCATCGAGTCCGCCGCCAAACAACTCGGGCTCGATATGGACCGCATGTACACGAACCTGGACCGCTACGGCAACACGTCCACGGCCTCCATCCCCATCGCGCTGTGTGAGGCCATCGAGGAAGGCCGGATCCGGCAACACGATCACCTGGTCATGGTGGGATTTGGCGCCGGGCTCACCTGGGGCGCGACCGTCGTTCAGTGGGGAGTGCCCCTGCCCCTTCCCGAGACGCCCTGGTGGCGAAGCGCGCAGTACTCCGGCTCGTTCCACGTGGCCCAGGCGCGATCTTTCGGGCGCCGGGTGCTCCGCCGCCTGTACGATGTGGTCATCGGGCCGCGCGAGGAGAACGGACACGCGCCACGCGGGCTATGGCGCGGCGGCGTGGAAAAGCTGAGAGGCCGTCGACAGGAGCCCGATCACGGGTCTCCCACGGACACGTTTGAGAAGGACAGCTGATGGATTCCCAGGGGACCTCACCCTCATCCGCTTCCGATGCGTACCCCCGGCCGTCCGTCACCGCAGACGTGGTCGCCTGGCTGGTGCGCGATGGCGCTCCGCACGTGCTGCTGATCCGACGACGATACTGGCCATATGAGGGGCATTGGGCCCTCCCCGGCGGGTTTATCGACATCACCGAGACGCTGGAACAGGCCGCCCGGCGTGAGCTGGCCGAGGAGACGGGGCTGACCGACGTCCCCCTGGAGCCGATACGGCTCTTTGATGCGCCGGGTCGGGACCCGCGCAGGCGCGTGATCACCATGGCCTACCTGGCGCTTCTGGGAGAACGCGGGGACGGCTGGCGACCACGGGCCGGCGACGATGCGGCCGACGCTCGCTGGTGGCCGGTGGCGGATTTGCCCTCCCTGGCCTTCGACCACGGCCAGATCATCGCCGCCGCGAGGGCCCACCTGCGCCGCCGGCTGCTGGGCGACGACCTGGGACGCCACCTTCTGCCCGATCCGTTCACCGCGCGGGAGCTGCGAAGCGCCTTCTCATCCGTCCTGGGCGAGCCGGTGTCGACCCGCTCCGTGCTGCGCCTTCTCCGGGCCGCCGGCGTGATCGAGGGCCTGCCGGGGGGCCGCTATCGCTACCGTCCAATCGCCCAAGGGACGTGGCCCTACTGGTGATCCCGTCAGCGGGGATACCTCTGGAAAAAAGTACGGGCTGGATACCGTGGCATCCAGCCCGTTCGCTTGGAGGGGGGACGGGGTCAGGCGACGGATCTCTGGGCTTCCACCGCCTGCAGCACACGCTCCAACAACATCGGTTCAGGAACCGCACCCTCTAGGTGGTAATCCTCATTGATGACGGTACGCGGCACGCCCATCACCTGGTATTTGTTGGCCAGATGGGGGAACTCGATCGCCTCCACCATATCCGCGGTGATGAGATCGCTCTCCAGCGCCAACTGATGGGCCAGCCGCACGGCCATCGGGCAGTACGGGCATGTGGGCGTCACGAACACCTGGATGTGCACGGGCTCATTGATCTGAGCCACGGCCTGCTTCGTCTCCTGCGACAGGCCCGATTCGCCCTGGGAGACCATCAGGATATCCTCGATCAGAGAGCTGAACTCGTACCCTGACGGGATCCCGAAATAGCGAATCCCGTAATCCTTCGGCTCATCACCCCCCCGCACGATCGCGATGGCCGGGATCTTATCGATCTTATAGGCCTCCACGGCCTCCTTATCCGTCACAAAGTCGCGCACCTCGGCCGTGATCTTATCCGATAATTGCGCCAGCTCTTCCACAATCTGTCGGGTCTCGCGACAATACTGACACTCCGTCTCCTGAGTAAACATAACCAGCTTCACCGGTGCCACCAGGTTCTGGAATTCCTCTCGCAGAACCTGTTGATCCTGCTTGCCAATCAACGGCATGATACGCTTCCTCCTGAAAGTCTGCGACCCTTTCGGCCACATGGGATGGGATGCCTGCTCTGGATCCAAAGGCACGGATCCTTGAAATCTCCACCCGTTTAGATGCGAGGGAGGGGGATACGTTACATCCGAACACAAAAAAACGGGACCGGCCCCCGGTCTCACGATGGCCGGCCCCGCCACGCACGTTCCATGTCCACCGGGCGCGCCTCACGGCTTCGCTTTTCGCATGCGCGCCCGCGCGGCCTCCAGCTCCTCCTCCAGCTCCTCCAGCTCGATCAGCAAGGCGGGCGGCACCGAGTGCGCGGGTAGCCGTCGGCGCAGATCCTCCACCCGCGCCTCCAGCTCCGCGACCCGGCGGGCCACCTCCTCCTCGCTCAGTTCACGCTCGCTCATGCAGGCTCAATACGATAGCTGCTCGTGATGCGCGCCACGCCACGAATCGTGGCCTCGACGGAGCAATACTTCTCCTCAGAGAGCTGGATCGCCCGCTCGACCGCCTGGGGCGAGATGTCCTCCCCGCGCACCACATACTCCACATGAATGTCCGTGTACTTGTGCGGGTGCGTGTCCGCCTGCTCCCCCCGGACGTTGATCTCGAATCCCGTCACCTTCTGTCGCTTCTTCCGCAGGATCGAGATCACATCCATGGCGGTGCAGCCGGCCAGGGAGATCAGCAGCAACTCCATCGGGCGAAAGCCCGCGTTCCGGCCCCCATGCTCGGCCGAGCTATCCATCACCACCGTATGCCCCGAGGCGGCGGTGCCCGCAAACTCCATGCCGTCTCGCCACGTAACCTTCGCTTCAACAGCCATTTTCTATTCCTTCACACGCGCCAAGATATCGCCGACATCCAGGATCAGATAGTCGGCGCCGTTCAGACGGATCTCCGTGCCGCTATACTTTGCATACAGGATCTGATCGCCTACGCTCACTGGGATATCCTCCCCGTCACCCACGGCGACCACCTCGCCGCGCTGCGGCTTCTCCTTGGCCGTCTCGGGCAACAGGATCCCAGAAGCCGTCCGCGACTCTTCCTCGATCACCTTCACCAACACTCGATCTCCCAACGGCTCTACCTGCATCGGTCTTATCCTCCTCTTCTTCCAAAAATTGGCACACCCGGCGCACAATCGCCGGGGCTCTGAACCTATACAGAACGCTCGCCCCCCTCAGTTCCGCAGTCCCAACAGCCGATCGATCTTGGGGCGATCAAAGCCGATCACGATCTTCCCACCGATGTCCACGACGGGCACTCCCATCTGGCCCGTGCGACGCACCACATCTCGCGCCGCCCGCTCATCCCGGGAGATGTCCACATCCTTGAACTTGATCTTATGCTGACGCAGATAGCGCTTAAGCGCATTGCAGTACCTGCACGTCGGCGTTGTGAAGACGATGACCCGAGGTTGCTTCGAGACCATCAGATAGCTCCCCTCTCCCAGATGTGCTGTTCTCGTGGTGAGTGCGAACGCGCTCGATGAGCCTTACGCGTCCTCATCAGGCTCGGCCAGCGGCTCCTTCCGCAGATACGGCTCCAGGTCCAGCGCCTTGAACAGCCGAAGCTCCACATCCTCCGGCAGCTCGGGCGGGTCTGGCATCTGATACAGGAGCACCGTCTTGCGCAACGTGTCGATGACGATGCGGCAGTTCTCGCAGTCGGCCAGGTGCGCCTCGATCTCCTCACACAGCCGGGCCTCCAGCTCGCCGTCGATGTAGTCGGAGAGCATTCCCAACAATTGGCGGCAGTCCTCATGACTATGGACGTGCGTCATCATGATCTCCTCGCTCAGCGACGGATGCCCGATGGGCGGCGAAATATTCGGTCAGATACTCCCGCAGCCGCATCCTCGCCCGATGCAGACGCACCTTCGCGGCCGACTCTGAGATCCCCAGCGTCTCCGCCGTCTCCGCCGTGGACAGCCCCTCGATGTCTCGCAGGATAAAGGTCGCACGCAGCGTCTCCGGCAGGGCGGCGATGGCCTCGTCCATCACGCGGCGAAGCTCCTCATTCAGGGCGTGCTTCTCGGGATTCCACCCCCAATCGATCAGCTGCCGGGGGGCGACCTCGCCGTCCTCCAGCTCCACCGGGTCGTCGATGGACACCGTCTCCAGCTTGCGGCGACGCAGCCGCATCAACCCCGCATTGGTGGCGATGCGATATAGCCACGTCCCCAGGCTGGAGCGGCCCTCGAAGTCCCGCACGTGCTGGCACGCGCTGATGAACGTCTCCTGCAAGACCTCCTCGGCCTCGTCCGGGTCGCCCATGAGCTTCAGGGCTACCCGATAGATGCGCGGGGAAAAGCGCTTGACCATCACCGCACATGCGGCTCGGTCCCCCGCCTTGAGCGCAGCCACCAGCGCCTGCTCATCGAGATCGTTCGATCCCACGACTTCCTCCTGTTCAGATGCAAGGGAGAGGGATTTGGTTACACGTATCCTCATGGATCCCTGCTCATGATATGCCAGACCCCCTCCCGCGTCAACCCCTCGACCGTTGGACGTTCGCCCGCTTCTGCGCTAATATTCCCCCCGGACACACGCACGCGCACAGAGGCCTTCTTCCGCCTCTGTCCAGGAGGAGCAAACCCTTGACGTGGATGTTGGGCATCGACACGGGTGGCACATACACGGACGCCGTGATCCTGGACCCCGAGCAGGGCCGGGTGCTCACCAGCGCCAAAGCCCTCACCACCCACCACGATCTCAGCTACGGCATCGACGCCGCCATCACGATGCTGACAGGGATCGACATAAGCCGGATCGGCCTGGTGGGACTCTCCACCACGCTGGCGACCAACGCGCTGGTGGAAGGACGAGGCGGGCGCGTCGGACTGATCCTCATCGGCTACGATCCACAGCTCATCGAGCGATGGGGCTTTCGACGTGAGCTGGTCACCGATCAGGTGATCTTCCTACGCGGCGGGCATGATCTCAACGGCCGGGAGGCAGCACCCCTGGACGTGAGCGCGCTGCGGGAGGCCGTGCTCCGACACGAGGGCCAGGTGGATGCATGGGCCATCTCGGGATACTTCGGCGTGCGGAACCCGGACCACGAACGACGCGCCCGGGACGTGGTGGCCTCGCTCAGCGACCTGCCCATCACCTGCGCCCACGAGCTCACAGGCGAATTGAACGCCATCCGCCGGGCGACCACCGTCGCCCTGAACGCCCGCCTGATCCCCTTGATCCAACGGCTGATTCAGGCCGTCCAGCACACCTTGCGGCGGCATCACATCCCGGCCACGCTCATGGTCGTGCGCGGCGACGGGGCGCTGCTCCGGGCCGACGTCGCGCTGCGACACCCCGTGGAGACGATCCTCTCCGGCCCGGCCGCTAGCATCGTCGGCGCCCGATACCTGACGGGTCTGGACGACGCGCTGGTGATCGACATGGGCGGGACGACGACGGACGTCGCCGTGCTGGAGGGCGGGCGCCCCATCATCCGGAACGACGGGGCCCAGGTGGGGGGCTGGCGCACCCTGGTGCGCGCTGTGGACGCCCAAACCACCGGCCTGGGCGGGGACAGCCACATCCGATGGAAGAACGGCCGTCTGCGGATCGGGCCGGAACGGGCGATCCCGCTGTCCATGGCCATCGCCCTATACCCACAGGCCGCCGACGAGTGGAGGAACGGCGGAGGACGCTCGGACCCTCCCGAGCTCTTCGCGCTCGTCGAGCTGACGCCACGATGGGAGACGACGAGCCTGGAACGCCAGATCCTGGACGCGCTGGGAGATGGGCCGCTCTCGTTGGAGCGATTGGAGCAGAGGATCCCTCGCGCCCGCCTGTACCTGAGCCGCCCCAACCGACTGGAGCGATACGGCCTGATCCGGCGCGTGGGATTCACCCCAACGGACGCGTTGCACGTGGAGGGGATCTACCGGGCATGGGACGTGCAAGCGGCCCAGGCCGCGGCCGCCGCTCTGGGCGAGCGAATGGGATGCTCCGCCGCGCGGCTGAGCCAATACGTCCACGAGCGGGTGGTGCGAGAGCTGGTGATCGCCATCCTGAACCGCCTGGTCTCGCTGGAGGGGACGGCGGAGGACGTAATGGCCGCGCCGGTGGCTCGCCTGCTGGTGGAGCGCGCCCTGGGCGATCACCGCCTGCCCGACCTGGAGGTCAACCTACGGCTGCGCCGTCCCATCGTGGCGCTGGGAGCCCCCGCGGCGGCCTACTTCCACCGCGTCGCCGAGCGGCTGAGCACGGAGGTGATCATCCCGGAACACGCGGGCGTCGCCAACGCGGTGGGAGCCGTCTCCGGTAGCATCATGCACACGTGTGAGATGCACATCACCGCCCAGTACGACGTGACCGGAATCACCGGCTACGCGCTGCATTCCACGGCCGGGCTGTGGGAGTTCGAGAGCCTGGACGAGGCGCTGACGTTCGCCCGAGAGCGAGGGCGCGAGCTGGCTGCGGCCGGGGCGCGTGCGGCCGGAGCCACCGAGATCGGGATCGAGGAGGAGATCGAGGAGGAGAAGGCGACCACGTCATGGGGCGGAGACGCGCTGTATCTGGGAACGCGCCTGCGCTTCACCGCCATCGGACGCCCGGATCTACAGGAACCACCCTCATCGGAAGAGGGCCCCTCAGCGCGCCCGGGATAATGGCCGCCCTCGAACGTCAGCGGACTGCCCACTTTCATTCGAACAACGGAGGAATCCTTCCATGCCCCCGATCATCGCCATCGTCGGCCGCTCGGACAGCGGCAAGACCACGTTCCTGGAGAAGCTAATCCCCGAGTTGAAGGCACGCGGGTGGCGGGTTGGCGTCATCAAGCATCACGGCCATCCCTCGCCCCTGGACCAGCCGGGCAAGGATACCTGGCGGCACGCCGAGGCGGGCGCAGATCGCGTCGTGGCCGCGTCATCGGTCGAGCTAGCGTTGTTTGAACGGCTGACGGAAAAGCCCTCGCCCAGGGAGATCGCCCGGCGCTTCTTCACCGATGTGGACATCGTGCTGACCGAAGGGCACAAACGCAGCGACCTGCCCAAGATCGAGATATGCCGGGCAGCGCGCAGCCGAGAGCTGCTCTGCACGCCCGATGAACTGCTGGCGGTCGTGAGCGACCTGCGCTTCCCGATCCCCGTGCCCCACTTCGATCTGTCGGACGCGAAGGGGATCGCGGATCTCATCGAGGAACGCTACCTCTCCCCGGAAACCGCTCAATAGTGAACCCGCTTGAACCGGGTTTCCCGTTGGACCAGGAACCAATGCCGTCGTGACGACACACCCCCCGGCCGAGCCATCGCCACCAGCCGGCGATAGATCGTCCGCTCCGCCTCCAACTGGCCGCCCGAGCGACGGACGACTCGATCCCAATATTCGGGGTACGTCGTCTGCAGCCAGCGAGCCAGGTCCGCGGCATAGAATGCCCGCTCATACGGCTGCTGTGCGACGGCCTCCTCCAACACGGCCTCGGTGAGCACGCCAGCCTCAAAATCCTCAGGCGAGACCTCCTCGGGGGCTCCCGCATCATCTAGCGCGGTCACCAGCGCTCGCACCGCGGCCAGCTCCGCCTCATCATCGGCCAACTCATCCCCCAGGACGTGAATCTGCTCCTGCAGATGCAAGGGCCGCTCAGCCGGGGTGTAAACGGCCATCTGTTCCTGAAGCGCGTCCAGATGACGCTGCCGCTGCGCCACGCGATCGGCCAGAGCACGCATCCGATTCCTCAGATCCCGCAGGGGTTGCCTCCGCAGATACTCCCGCTCGGCCTCAGGGAGCTCCCTCGGCCGCTCCTCTACCTGGACGGCCGCCTGTCCCTCCTCCCCAACCAGTGTGAAGATGCGGCCATGTTCGGCGTTGAGGAAGAGCACGGGGGTGGCATAGCCCTGATGATCGGGCCATCGGGCTTCCAGCTCGGCGCGAGCGTCAGCCACGGCGGCATCAACCCGGCCGGGATGCCGCGATCCCAGCAGGGAGCGATATAACGCGTGGGCAAAGGCGATGGCTACATCATCCCGGATCTCATACTGCATGCCGATCACCGCCGGCACCCCCGCCTGAATCAGCGCCGGCCCCAGCCCGGCCAACAGCCTGCCCTCTGACAGAGGCCGGGAGGAAGTCTGGGCACCCTTGCACGTGGCCAGCACCACCAACCGCACGCTCTCCCCACGCGCGTTCAACAGCGTGCGCATCTGATCGGAGCGCACCCAGGTCAGGCCATCCTCCGTGAAGCGATCCTCCGGGGAGGCGGTGAACATCAACTGCCCATACGTGCCGTCGAACTCGCCGTGGGTGGCGAAATGAAGGACGTGAGGCTGCCATTCCCCCAGGAGCTCGCTGAACGCGGCGAAAGTGGCCTGTCCGGTCAGCGTCCGCAACTCGGCCCGGTCGCCCAGCTGCTTCAGCGCCCCCCGCACAATCTGCAACTCCCGCTCCCAGTTCAGGCCGGTGTCTTCCGGGGCAATGAAGAGCACGCGCAATGGGAGGCGAATCGAGATCGGCCGACGAGGAGGCACCTGTCCCACACGCCCCACCGCGCGCACCAACGGATGTCGGCTGCGACACGCGATCGACCGGCCGATCCTCTCGTCGTACAGCAGCTCCCAGGGCAGGGCAGCGATGGCCGGGGGGTCGATGGCTAGGCGGACTCGCACTCCGGGGACGCGCCCGGAGTCCAGATCGGCCTGGGCGATGGTCCACAGCCGCTCTACCTCACCGGTGAAGAGCTTTTGATACAGGGCCCATCCCACCTCATGCAGGAAATCGGCCCCCACATCCCGCACGACCTCGGTCAGTCGCTCCTGCCACTTCATCCACTGCGGCCTCATGGGGTCCAGGCGCAGCACGGAAGAAGCGCGCGGCTGTCCGGGATAGAAGGCGAGGACGGGATAGGCGTGCGTCTGCGCGGCCGACTCCTCGGCTGCAGGCTCTTGGATGATGATCTCCAGATCGGCGTAGTCGTCCATACATCCCCTCACGGTCGCCGCCAAGCCGGACACGAGGCCGGCGTGTGATCGCCCACCCTCCCGCACTCGAAATGCGATACGCTTTCACGAGATGGCCTGCATGCCATCTCATCCCCACAGCAAGGCTATCGCCGCCCCCAGGGCCAGATAAGGCCCATAGGCCATGGCCGCAAACGGCCGATAACGTCCCCGGGCTAACCGCCAGACGATCCATCCCAGGGCGACGACGGCGCCGATGACGGCTCCCAGGAAGAGGGCCAACACCACCCCGGGATAACCGACGGCCAGGCCGATGAAAAGCGCCAGCTTCACGTCCCCCGCGCCCAAAGCGGGCCCGTGAACGCCCTTCCCCCGGCTCACGAGCCTCAGAAACAGCTCGCCCAAACCGTACACGGCCAGGAACAGGCCGAACGCGAGCACGCCGCCGATCAGAGATCGCCGGACCCCCGGCGGAATGCCCAGGGCGGAGAGGCCCAATGCCACGGCCGCGGCCGGCAAAACGATCACGTTGGGGATCCGGCGCGTGGCCAGGTCCACCACGCTGATCAGCAGGAGAACGAACAGATAGCCAGCCGCCACGACCGCATATGTGGTCGCGCCCAGGCGTATGACTGCCAACGCAAACAGGGCGGGCAAGGCCGCCTCCACCAACGGTGGACGCACCATCAGCCGGGCACCGCATCCCGGACAACGGCCCCGGAACCGCAGGAACCAGGCCATCGTCGGCCAGGCCGAGGGGTAGGTCCACCCGCAGCGCCCGCACGTGCTCCGGCCAGCCCATCGATCGGCGAGAGCGTTAAGTACCCAGGCTGCTCCCCATCCCAGCCATACGGCAGCGAGAACAGGGCCAAATCCGGCGTCAATTGACAAACCACACCCCTCCAGTTAGAATTCCGTCGTCCCGCCGAGCACGAGGGGTCGCTCTGCACGGAGCCGCGGCCATAAGGAAAGCGCACGGAAGGGCCGTATCCAACGAGATCCCTCCATGAGATGGAGCATATGCCGGACTATCGAGATCGCATCAGCATCACGGGCTGGGTGGCCCTGTTCATCCTCGCCGCCGGGTCCCTGGTCCCCTGGCCGGAGCGAACCTTCACCTGGCAGGTGCTGGGGTCCCCCATCACCCTGGCCATCGATCGAACGGTCATCCTATCCGCCCTGTTGATCCTCGTCGCGTACAGCGGCACGGAGTCCATCCTGCAGGCCCACCCGCTGGCCCTGAGCGGCCGCCTGCGACACACCTGGGTGCACTGGGGTCTACCGGCCTCCATCCTGGTGCTGGCGGAGATGCTCATGCCGGTGATGCCCACCCGCATCTACGTGGTCGGTGGGATCCTCCTCGCCGGGCTGTTACTGGCCATCGCGGAGATCGGCGCCTACCACACCGTCGCTCCCAACGATCCCCACTACCGACTGGCCCGCATCGCCCTGAACGTCGTCGCCTACACCGTCGCCATGGTGCTGTTCCTGCTGGTATATCGCACCCGCGCCCGCAGCCTGGTATCCGCCACCCTGATCGCCGTCATCAGCGTCCTCCTGGCCCTGGAGCTACTCCGCGGCTCCCAGCAGCGCCTGGGCGACGTTCTCCTGTACGCCGGCATCACGGGTGCCCTGCTGGGCGAGGCCACCTGGGCGCTCAACTACTGGCGGACGAGCAGCTACACGGCCGGATTCCTCCTGCTCCTCATCTTCTATCTGACCGTCGGCCTGGGACAGCACGCCCTGATGGAGCGGCTGACCCGTCGCGTGCTCCTGGAGTACGCGGCCGTAGCCGTGGCCGGGGTGCTTTTCATCCTCCTCTGGCTGGCGCCATGACGTCCGCTGGCGCCTCACGGGGGCGCAACAGGACGGCAGCGATGAGGACAAGCCCCACCCCTATCCACTGAGGCGGATCCAACACCTCCCCAAATCCCAGGTATCCCATCAACACGGCCAGGGCTGGCTCCAACGTGGCCAGCAGGCTGGCGACGCTGACGCGAATGCGCTGCACCCCGGCCGCATAGGCGAGCCCGCCTCCCAGCGTCGGCCCCACGGCGATGAAGATCAGCAGGCCCAACACAGGAAGCGATCGCAGCGGCGCGAGCAAATCGCGAGGCGGCTGCAGGGCCACGAGGAGGAAGGCGCCGATGGCGAAGCCGTAGAATTGCACAACGGCCGGCGAATAGCGGCGCACCGCCAGCTTGTTAAAGATGCTGTACAGGCCATATCCGATTCCCGCCCCCAGCCCCCACAGCACGCCCAACACGTTGAACCGAAGCGCCGTCACGTCGTATGCCTGGGCCACCAAAGCACATCCCAGGAATGCCAGCACCAGCGCGATCCCCCGGCGCAGGTCCATCCCCTCTCCCAGCCATCGCCAGGCGATGAGCGCCACCCAGGCGGGCGCGGTGTACATCAAGACCACCGCCATCGCGATGCCCGTGAGATGGATCGCGTACGCGTAGGCGATGTAAAAGAGCGCCACGCCGACCACCCCATAGGCCAGCATCAGCGGCCCATCCCTCCGGGAGATGCGCAGCCCGGCCGGGAAATCTCCCCGGATGACCATCCAGATCGCCAGGGCACAGGCAGCTCCCCCCGCCCGATAGGCGACCAACGTCAACGGGGGTACGCCGAGCCCAAGCACGGCCTTGTAAAACAGCGCCAGGCTGGCCCACAGCACGGCGGCGAGCCAGATGAGCAAATACCCGATCAGGGCATCACCGAAGCGCCCAGAGCGCCGGGACATCGGGTCAATCCCGGGTGTCCAGGATCGATAGCGCAGGACGTCCCTCCCGCACCGCCTCCACCGCGGCGATCAGACGGTCAGGACGATGGGCAAAGGCTTCCCAAGGCACCTGTCGCTTGACCAGAGCGACCAGGACATCATGCAGCGCCTGGTTGACAGGCGTCGGCACCCCAGCTTGACGCCCATATCGCACCACGGCGCCGTTCAGCCATCCCACCTCGGACCGATCCCGGCCTCGATGGAGGTCGATGTGCAGGGAGGGCATCTTGCCGCCACGCCCGCCCCCCGCCATACGACGCACGATGGGCTGGAGGGCCACCACCGGCAGGAAGCGTATGAACGGCACGTACAGCGGCCATCGATAGCGTCCCAGGCGGACCGGACGGATCCCCAAAGCACGCATCACCGCGATGGCCTCCCGCCAGGCGGCCACCTCCAACGCGGCCAGCCGTCGATCGCCGAGCAGCCGCTCCGGCGGCCAATCCAGGATGGCCGAGCTGGCGTTCGCCGTCAGGTTCATGAGCAGCTTCGTCCACTTCAATCCTCGATAGTCGGGATAGCGCTCCACATGGAACCCTGCCTCGGACAGAGCCTGCTGCACATCATCCAATACGCAGGTACGATCCACAGGGGACAGGCCGATCACACCGCTCCGGGCGATGACGATATGCCCGGGCTCGGGCACGGCCACCGGCGTGGTAATCGCCCCCGCGATCACCTGTCGGCGTCTGAAGTGCTGGAATAACGTCTCCTCATTGCCCACGCCATTCTGCAGGGAGAGAATGCGCAACGTCTCCGTCGGCGCCGGGCCATGCGCGCTGAGGGCCATCCGAAGCCCCCGGGCCGCCTCGGCCGTGTTATATGACTTGACCGCGATCAGGGCCAGGTCAAAGGAGCGCTCCCCCGCCAGCGCCTCGCCGATCGAGGTGGCGACCCGGACATCCGGGATCACGGTCTCCTGCCCCTCCTCCGTCAGCCGAAGCCCTCGCTCACGCACGGCCTCCGCCAGCCATGGACGACCCAGCAAGGTGACCGCATGGCCGCCCTGTTGGAGCTTCGCCCCGACCATGGCGCCGATCGCGCCGGCGCCCACCACGAGAACCCTCATCTCGACGCACACAACAATCGGGCCGGCGAATCGTCCACCGCGATCCCGTACGCCAGGGCCAGGACCTCCACCGGATGGACGGAGGGACGCCCCGTCCCATGGGAGATCTGCCAGCGGCAGGTCTCGCTATCACACACAGCCACCGGGCCACCGGTCTCCAGGATCTGCCGGAACAGCGGCTCGCCGACGGCCATGGCGATGTCGTATTTCTCGTGCTTGTAGCCATACGTGCCGGCGATGCCACAGCAATCCGCGTCCATCTCCACGACCGTCAGGCCGGGGATCAGGCTCATCAGGTCGAAAGCCGGGCGCCCCATCCCATGAGCCTTCAACTGGCACGGCGCGTGATAGGGCACGGTGGCCTCGAGGGGGGCGAAGCCCGTGTCCAGCTCATCGCGCTCCCATAGCAGCCGCAGGAACTCGCAGATGTCGTACGTGTGCTCCGCCACCAGGCGGGCGTCCTCATCATCGATGTCCAGGATGGCCCGGTAATCGTGCTTCAGCGTCAACGTGCAGCTGGTGGAGGTGCCGACGATCAGATATCCGCGGCGCACCCACGGCGCCAGTTTGCGCAGATTGCTATACGCATACCTGCGAGCCCCCGTGAAATCGCCCTGGGACATGATGGGAAGGCCACAGCAGTTCTGATCGGGCACCACGACCTCGAATCCGTTTCGCTCCAGGACGGCTACCGCCGCCTTGCCCACACGCGGCTCGTAATACTGGGTGGAACATCCGTGGAAGTAGAGCACCTGCCCACGATCGCCGGGGCGCGCCGGACCCGGCGATGCGGGCTGATCGAACGAGAAGGGGCGTCCCGGCATGACCCGCCGGCCTCGATACCAGTCGCGAAACGTCTGCCGAGCAATAGGAGGGAACGGCGCTCGATGATCGATCCCCAATACCGCCTCGGCGGCCAACCGGAAGGGGGAGAAGTGCATCGCCCAATTGGCCAGGGGCGCCACCGGATGCGCCAGCTTCCCCAGCCATTCGGAACGGCTGATGAGGAGGTTGCGCAGAGGGATGCGCTCCGTCTCATACAGCTTCGCCCGGGCCTTGGCATTGATCTCCATGATCTTGACCCCATGGGGGCAGACCATGTCGCAGACGCCACAGCCGGAGCAGTAATCCACCGATCGATCCACCGTCGGCGCCCTGGGATCACGGAAGCGCTGCGCCTGCGGCCCGACGTACTTCGGGCCGGGGAACCGCTCCGGTGCCACCGTCGCCACCGGGCACGCCGTCGTGCAAATGTTGCACTTCATGCAGTGGTCCAGAGTGAGCCGAACGTCCTGTGATCTCGTCATCCGATATCCATTCGTCTGCCTGTGAACGGCCGATAACATCGGCCATGTACCCTTTCGGCGGAAATGATATGAGACACGGCGCCGCCGTGCCTTCCCCCAACGGTCTGTACGGATCGGCTACCCCAATATGGCCCGCGCGGCCGCGTAGCCGGTGGCGATAGGAACGCCATCGCCGATGCCCGCCCGGGGATCCGCGCCGCCCGCCAGCAAAGCTCCCGCCACATGCACGTTCTCCAACACCGGCCGCCCTCGCTCGTCGATCGGCTGCATCCGCTCGTTCACCGCCACCCCCGCCGCCAGAATGGGATGCGGGCCATACGGGTGCGGGGCACTCCACGCCTCCGGATCGGGCACGTTGCGCAGGGGCAGACCGAGGATGGGCTCCTCGACGGCACCTGTATGATCCGTGACGAGCCCGTGCCCGTAGATGCCTCCGGTGGCCAACACGAAATGGTCGGCGGCAAAGCGCACGGGCCGCGTCGTCGATTGCACGTACACCGCGTGGACCCGTCCCCCCTGCCTCTCCGCGCTCACCACGGGAAAGCCGACCTGCCAGCGCCCCCCGGCCTGTCGGAAGAGCTGACGCCAGGCCTCGAACAACCGGAGCCCCGGCGCCGACGGCGGCAACGTGGGGATCTCGAAGATGGGACGATCGATCTCGGCGCTCACCTCGCGCCAGGCGTCCCGATCGCGCAGGCCGAGCACGGCCGGGAACCCCACCCGTTTGGCGTCACCCAGGAGGGGTTTCAGCGCCCGCAACACCTGGGCCCGGAAATCCGGATCATCGAACGCCCGGGCCAGCTCCACGGGGGTGATGTTGTCCCGCCCCCGCAGAGCGGGCACGTCCAGATAGGCGCCGCGGGCCTCCAGCCCGTATACGCGGGAGAGGTTCGCCGCCGCGTACTGGGGATAGAAATCGCGCAGCTCCCGGAATCCCACCAACAACATCGGCTCCGAGCGGCGCACGTCCCCCTCGACCATGGATGCCGGCGCCAGGCAGGTTGGGCGCGCCGCCCCCGCGGCCGTGGGCAGCTGCCAGTTCGCATCCAGGCCGCCCTCGTAGGGCCATCCCGCCCGATCGGTCTCCCGGCGGAAGTAGTCTAAGGCCTCGGCCAACAGCCCCATTCCCACACGCGCGTAGGGATGCTCCGGATAGCCCGACATGAAGGCGGGCAGCGCCTCCCCAGGCGAGGATACGTCCTCACCACCGGCCCTTCCCAGCACATCCACACACCCCGAGCTCAGGTGCGTGCACCCCGCTCCACGGGCCAGAAGCAACACCCGTTTCCCCGCCTGCGCCAGGGCAGTGGCGGAGACCAATCCGGCCAATCCGGCGCCGATCACGATCACATCGTATGTCATGCCCACCTACATCTCCGGGACCAAAGGCGGGAGTCGATTCCAGCCCAGCATGCCCAGGATGAGGACCGCCAACAGCACGATCCCCATGAGGATATGATCCATAGCCATGCCCTGCTCGCCCGCGCGCAGATGCGGCACCACCCGCACGGTCGATTCCACAATACATCCGATGCCGGCCAAGGCGATGGTCAGGCCGAACGCCCAATGGGTCTGCATCACCAACCCGATTCCCAGGATCACCATCGCAATCGCGCCGGCGATCGCCACAAGGGGACGGTCACTTCGAGGGATACGAGGCCGAGAGAAGGCCCGAGCCCATCTCTGCACCGAGCGCAGATGTCGCAGGTTCAGGCCGCTCCATATGAGCAATCCCACGAAGGCCCCAAGCCCTGCCTGCAAAGCGGTCATTCGCCCTCCCTCTGATCAGACCCGGGGAGCCGATCGACCGCCAGCAATCCCTCGAAGATCCATCGATCCAGATAAGCCTGGCGGAGCTGATCTCCCCAGAGCACGGGACGCATCCCCTTCCACCGCTCGGCCAGGAAGGATGTAAGCGCCCGGTTGGCCTGCTCCACAGGCGTATCCAGGGCCTCGTGGAGCAACGCGGCGGTCCGATAGACGCAGAAACCGCCCTGACACGGCCCCATACCCACGCGCAGCCCTCGCCGAACGTCGTCCAGATCGCGCGTCCCGGTCTCTCGCACGAACGACTCGATCTGGTCCCGGTGGACCAACTCGCATTCGCAGATGAGCTGTCCACGTCGCCCCCCTCGCTCACGCTCCTCCAGACGCCGCCCCAACGCGTGGTAGCGGCCATCTTCAGAGCCAGGGACGGGCTCCTCGGCGGTACGACAGGGCCGCTGCGTTCCCAACCGGCGGCACACGAGGTCCACCGTGTGCTCCGCCATCAGGCGATAGGTGGTGAACTTGCCGCCGACAACGGAGACGAAGCCTGCGACGCCATCACGCTCCTCGTGGTCCAGCACGACATAGCCGCGAGTCACGGCCCGCAGGTCCTGCTCCTCGCGTTCGTCCGCCTGAGGACGCTCCTCGTAGAGGGGGCGCACCCCCGCCCAGGCGCGCAGCGCCCTCGTCTGCGAGAAGCCTGGGACCAGCTTCTCGCCCTCTTCCAACAGCTTCTCGACCTCCCACCGCTCGATGGGATAGCGATCCGGATCATCCACGGGAACCGAGGTGGTCCCGATGATGGCCACCGTGTGCACGGGGACCAGGATATCGCCATCGCTGGGAGGATGACAGCGGTTCAGGATGGTGTTGACGAACCGATGGTTCATGGCCACCAGCGTGCCCTTGGCCGGGCGCATGAGCACCTCGATGCCCGCCATGGCCGCGATCTGTCCGGCCCACGCCCCGGCCGCGTTGACCACGCAATCGGCGTGAACGACGATCTCCTCCCCCTTGCGCTCATCGTATATCCGGGCGCCCACAACGCGGTCGCCCTGGCGCAAGAGGTCCAACACGCGATGATAGGTCCAGACCTTCGCCCCGTACGCCCGGGCCGAGGCCGCGTTGGCCGCCACCGCCTCAAAGGAATCACAGGCGGCGTCCGGCACGCGAAACGCCCGGCTGATCCTCGGGTTCAGAAGCGGCTCCTCCCGCAGCGCCTGCGCCGGGCCGACCTCCTCGATGGGGATCCCGCACTCCCAGCAGGCGGCCACCCACTGGTCGGCGTAGTCGGGGTCATCCCAGGGGGTCACCACAAAGAGCCCGTCCAGATCCTCCAGGCAATGGGGGATCACCTGACGCAAGATGAGGTTCTCGGTGATGCACTCACGGGCGGAGACCGGGTCCCGTACGGCATAGCGGGCGCCGGAGTGCAGCAGGCCGTGATAACGACCGGTGGTGCCGTTCGCCAGGTCGGCCTTTTCGACCAGGATGGCCCGGAAGCCGCGCATGGCCAGGTCACGCACCACGCCGGTGCCGGTGGCGCCGCCGCCGATGACCAGAACCTCCGTATCCTCTCGTCTCACACCCATCCAGTCCTCGATCTCCGCCTGAGCGGCAGGGGGGATGCACAGCTGCCGCCATTATACCACGTGGATGGTCGCCGTTCAACTAAGAATTCGTACATGTTTACCCACCCTTTCAACGGGCTCCGGCGGCCCAGACCATTGCCGTGATCATCCGGGAGGGGCCTCTCGCTCCGTCCCCCCGGGGATGGATCGACGGCGGCGCAGCGTTCCCGTCCACGCTTCGGTGCGGCGCTGCCCCGACCCTGATCCACACGCGAAAAGGGCCCGCCTCCTGGGCGGGCCCTTTTCGGCGATCACCGGTTTACCACAACGTGATGCGTCGTTCGTTTCCGTGGATCAGCCGCTGAATATTCGGGAGGAGCGCCACCACGATGGCGGCTGCCGTGATGGAAGCGAAGATCGGATGGGCGATCGACGCCGTCTGAGGCGCCGCGATCAGCAGGATCGTGACCACCACCAGCCCCCCGATCCCAACCGTCAGCGTCCCCACGGACGCGAACCGACTGAGATACAGCGTGAGCACGGCCAACGGAGCCGTGATCAGTCCCGCAATCGGGTTCAACGCCAACAACGCCGAGATCGCCGTCATGCCGCCGGCGCCGCCGCGCAGCCGCAGGAACAAACTCCAGTTGTGCCCTACCACCGCCATACTACCCGCCAGCGCGGCGCCGTACTCCCCTGAGTTCAGCACATATCGCGCCAAACACACAGCTGCAATGCCCTTCAATGCATCTCCTAATACCGTCAAAATCGCCGGTCCCAGTCCCAGGGCGCGCCATACGTTCGTCCCGCCCGTTCGACCGCTCCCGTGCTGGCGGATATCAATGCCATGGGCACGCCCCACAAGATATCCTACCGGGATCGATCCCAACAGGTAACCCAGGACCGCCGCGATTACAACCCGCAACCACATTCCTTCGGACCTCCTATCCTTGAAATCCCGACCAGGCCTTTACGCCTGACTTCTCTACTCGAGCGGACAAGCTCCTATCCGCCTCATCCGAAACAACAACTACGCAAGAGCTTTACCCAACGATTCGCTCCACCCCCTTCCCAAGCAAGGTGGTAGAGAAACCAGATAAAACCTGAACAACGAACCCCTCACGGCAGGCCCACGCATCGGCGAGTCGAGAACGAACGCTCCACCCACCGTCGGATTGTCCAGCTTTTAGCTGATTTCCCTACGTGCTTTCACGCCTGGCGTGATGAGATACGAGCCCTCCCCCCGTGCCAGCTATATATAACCCCGTTCCGCCCGCAAGGGTACGCCCAATCGCCTGGAAGTGCCCTCCACCGCGGCCCAGATGGCATCCAACCGCTCCACCTCCCGCAGGTCCATCTCCTCGGTCAACCCATTACGAGTGCCCAGAATGGCGGGGATGCCGGCGGGGCCGGAGTGCCAGGCGCGCAGATGTTCCACCAGCCAGACCTCCACATCAGGCAGGGAGAGGAGGGTCGCATCCACCCCGCCCCACAGGCAGAAGTGTCGCCCCACCACGGAGCGCAGGTCCGACAGGCTCCCCCGGTCCCCTTCGCAGAAGCCCTGCAACCCATCCACCTCCGCGGCCACCACATCCTCGAAGACGGGGGAGAGCGCCCCCGGGGCCCGGAGGAAGAAGAGCAACCCCTGCTGGTGGACCACATGCGCGAGCAATGTCAGGAACGGGAAATACACCTGTCGCAGCCGCTCCGGAGGCCACCGCAGCCCGCTGCGCCCGGCCAGCGGATCGCTGATCATCAGGGCATCGGCGCCCGCGTCCGCGATCTGACGAGCCAGATGCTGCAGGTCCAACACGCACTCGGCGAAGAGGGAGGAGATCTGCGAGGAGGCCTGGGCCATATGCTCGCGCGTGGCGGTCGTCCCCCAAACCCGCATGGCCCGGATCAAAAGGCCAGAGGCCAGTGCCACGACGAAGAGATCGGTCTCAGACCGCCACTGCCGTATCCAGAAGAGGGCAT
The DNA here is from genome assembly GCA_013152435.1 of Chloroflexota bacterium. NCBI lineage: Bacteria > Bacillati > Chloroflexota > Chloroflexota bacterium. The sequence continues at coordinate 22,019 of JAADGJ010000133.1, forward strand.
CATCCGAGGACTGGTCGATGAAGGAGACCGTGACCACATCATGTCCCAGCCGCTCGATGACGGCGCGTCGGGCGGCCCACGGTACCGGTTGATCCTGATGAAGCCCCACCAGCTCACGCACCAGGCGATCGGACACGACGATCTCGCCGATAGGGGTACGATCTACCGGGTATCCGGCCAACAGGTCATGCACCCGGTCGCGCCGTCTGACGGGTGACAAGCGAGATTCAACTTTCACGGAGCACCTGAGAGATCGCACGAATATGGTCCGGCGTGGTGCCACAACACCCGCCGATCACCTTGAACCCTTCGGCCGCCCACTGCCGCGCATAGGCGGCCAGCGCCTCCGGCGTCATATCATAGACCGGCTGCCCTCCTTCCATACGCGGCAGCCCCGCGTTGGGCTTGACGATCGTAGGGATCTCCGGTGCCACGGAGCGCATCGCACGCGCGGCAGCGGCGGTCTCCTCGACCTCACGCCCGCAATTGGCCCCCATGGCCGTTACCCCCAGCGACTTGAGCAATTCGGCGGCCTCCTCCGGGCGGACTCCCATCATCGTACGCCCGCCGCTGTCGAAGCTCATGGTGGCGAAGATGGGCACGTCCGGCGCGGCGCGGCGAACGCCCTCCACGGCCGCGCGCATCTCCTCCAGATCGCTCATGGTCTCGATCTGAAAGAGATCTACTCCCACCTCCGCCAACGCGGCCGCCTGCCGATGGAAGACCTCCACGGCCTCCTCGAAGGAGAACGTCCCCAGCGGGGCCATCATCTCCCCGGTGGGGCCGATATCCCCCGCGACGAACGCCCGATCGCCGGCCGCCTGCCTGGCCAGCTCCGCAGCGCGACGATTGATCTCGTCGGCATGGGCGTCAAGTCCCCCCCTGGACAGACGCGGCAACGTGCCCCCAAACGTGCACGTCAGGATGATCTCCGCCCCAGCGTCCAAATAGGCCTTGTGTAGCTTCGTGATCTCCTCCGGCCGCTCCCACACCCAACGCTCCGGCGGGGTCCCCACGGGCAATCCCGCCCGCTGAAGCATGGTCCCCGTCGCACCATCCGCGATGATCACCTCAGGGGCGCGTAGGCGCTCCAACAACCGATCCGACATGAAACGACTCCTCGATGATTTGTCCGTGTGATGCCACCGGCTTGATCAGTGTAAGATCTTGCTCAGGAAAAGCTTCGTGCGCTCATGACGAGGATTGGAGAACAGCTCCTCGGGCGTGGCCTCCTCGATGATCTGCCCCTCGTCCATGAAGACCATACGATTCCCCGCGTTGCGGGCAAACCCCATCTCATGGCTGACCACCACCATCGTCATGCCCTCACGCGCCAGATCCAACATGACGTCCAACACTTCTTTGATCATCTCCGGGTCCAGCGCGCTGGTCGGCTCGTCGAAGAGCATGATCTTGGGCTGCATGGCCAGCGCCCGGGCGATGGCGACCCGCTGCTGCTGGCCGCCGGAGAGCTGGCTGGGATATGCATCGGCCTTCTCCGGGATGCCTACCTTGGCCAGCAGGTCGTGGGCAATGCGCTCCGCCTCCTCCCGGGAGCGCCGACGCACCACCCGCTGGGCCAACACGATGTTCTCCAGCGCGGTCAGGTGTGGGAACAGGTTGAACGACTGGAACACCATCCCCACCTCGGCCCGCACCGCGTTGATATCCGTGTGCCGATCCGTCAGGGAGATGCCGTCGATGATGACCTCCCCGGATGTGGGCGTCTCCAGATGGTTGATGCAACGCAACAGGGTGGATTTGCCCGATCCGCTGGGGCCGACGACGACCACGACCTCGCCGCGAGAGACGTCCAGATTCACCCCGCGCAACGCGTGCACATGGCCGAACCGCTTATGCAAGTTCCGAATCTGGATGATGCTATCGCGCATCGATGCTCCACCTCCTCTCGATCCACCGCACCAGCAGGGAGAGCATCAGCGTCATCGCCAGGTACAAAAGGGCAACGGAGTTGTACCCCTCGAACGCGCGAAACGTGCGCGAGATGTAGAGTCGCCCCATCTGCAACAGATCCGGGATCGCCAGCACGGCCACCAGGGACGAGTCCTTGAGCATGGCGATGAAATCGTTGCCCAAAGGGGGCAGGATCACCCGGATCGCCTGAGGCAACACCACGTAGCGCATGGCCTGCATGTAGGTCATGCCCAAAGAGCGGGCCGCCTCCATCTGTCCGCGGTGAATGGACTCGATGCCGGCGCGATACACCTCCGCCAGGTATGCGCCGTAGCCGATGGCCAGGCCCAGGATCGCCTCCTGGATATCGCTCAGCGTGATGGCCCCGCCGGTGGAATCGCGCAGTCGTGGAGAGATGACGAACCCCGCATAGAGCAAGATGACGAGCATGGGGATGCCCCGGATGATTTCGACATATAACGTGGAGACGGCGTACAGCACGGGGTTGCGGGACACCCGCATGAGCCCGGCGACCAGCCCAATGATCAGCGCCAACCCGTAAGCCGTAAAGGTCGCCTGCAACGTGACGCGCAGCCCCGGGATGATGAACTGAAAGACGTCACGATACTGCGGGGAGGTGAGCACACCGATGGTCACGTACAGCCCGACCACCACGACGATCAAGACCCACCAGGGGAAGGTGGACACGTCGAACTTGGTCCACACCCCGCCCCGCGACGCGTCCTCGGCCAGGCCGCCCGTCGGCTGAGTCAGATCACCCGTTCCCGATTCCATCAACTCACTCCTCCCACAAGATGAGCCAACATCAGCACGGCCATCCGACCATACCCGTAGGGGATGGACGGACGGCCGTGCACTTCCTACCCACCTCTCAGCGCTCTGCGCCGGACGGTATCAGCTGCCGAACCACTTCTCGTAGATCTTGTCGTACGTGCCATCCGCCTTGATTTCCTTCAACGCCTTGTTCAAGGCGTCTCGGATCTCCGGCTTGTTCTTGTTGACGGCGATCCCATAGAACTCATCGGTGAAGGGCTCACCCACCAGCTTGGCATTGAGCTCCGGGTTCGCCTTGATGATCTCCGCCGAGGTGGGCGTGTCGTTGACCACGGCATCCACATCCCCGTTGGCCAACGCCTGGAAGGCGATGGTGATCTCCTCGTAGCGCTTGACCTCGGCTCCCTCGATCTTGGAGGCCTCGATATCCCCGGTCGTCCCCAACTGGACACCGATCCGCTTCCCCTTCAGATCCTCAACGCTCTTGATCTCATCATTGGTCGCCAGCACGGCGATGCTCTGGCCCGCGTTGAAGTAAGGATCGGTGAAGTCGACGATCTGGGCGCGCTCCTCCGTGATCGTCACCGCGGAGCAGACGACATCGAATTCCCCGGAGGCCAGCGCGGCGAAGATCCCATCCCACTTCGTGTTGATGAGCTCGTAGTCGAACCCGGCCCGCTTCGCCAGCGCATCGATCAGATCCACGTCGAAGCCGACGATGTTCCCGGACTCGTCCACGAACTCAAAGGGCGGATACTCGGCGTTCATGCCGACCTTAATCTTGACCTTGGCCGTTTCCCCCGCGGGCGCCGCCTCAGACTCCGCCGGCGCCACAGGCGTCGCCGGCGGGGCGCAGGCGGTCACCACCAACGCCAAGATCAGTGCCACGATGATCCAGCTGAATCGATGAAAAGTACGCATCATCCCTCACTCCTCCTGAGAGAAATATTCGGGCTCATCCACGGGGCGTGTATCGCCGGTAGAGGTCCAGCATGCTGAACCCCGCGAAACTGCGCATCTCCGGGAGATGAGCCAATATTCAGAGCCTGAGCACTAGCAGGCTCCATCCGGCCACCAACCATCCAAACCCCAGGGGCCTTCCTCACGCCCCCTGGAGCTGCCACACGGCTCGGTTCGCTACGACGGTCACCGCCGCCTCACCGGCGGACTGCAGGACGCTCAAACACGCCCGGATGGTGGTCAACGACAGATAATAGATCGCCGGGGCGGTGATGGAGATCCCCATAGCTCGTGCCACGGAGGCGAGGACCTCCGTCGCCTCCGCGGGCGTCTCCAGGGCCGCCCGCACCAGATCCAGGATCCGCTGAATGCGCTGGAGGTTCGCCTCCACCACGGGCGCGATCTCCTGAAGGGCCGCGCCATGCCCGGGCACAAACCAGGCAAACCTCTCCGCCAGGGAGGCCAGCCGCTCCAAACTCTCCCGGGCCTGCCCCACATGCACATAAAAGGGGATGCCGTACTTCTCCAGCACCTCCGGTTGAAAGAAGGCATCCCCGGCGAAACAAACGTCCCGCCAGGCGACCATCATCTGATTCTGGGCGTGCCCGGGGGCGGGAATCGCCTCCACAACGAACCCGGCGATCTCCTGCTCTCCAGGCTCCAGCCGGCCGTCCACGGCACATCCCGGCGCCAGGATAAACTTGTGGCGCAACTCCGCCGGCGGGTAGGCCCCCGAGAACAGGTAGTACCCCTCCAGCTCCGGATGTTCGACGATGGCCGCCTCGAAATCCGGCGCGTACACGGCCGCCCCGGTCCGGCGCTTGACCTCGGCGGCGCCCCCAAAGTGGTCCGCGTGGGCATGCGTGATCACCACCGCCTCGATGTCCACCCCCAGCTGTCGGGCAGCCCGGGCGATGCGACGGCCCGCGTCCCGATCGAGCCCGGCGTCGACGACCAGCGCCCGCCCGTCCTGGACCACCAGGCCGACGTTGGTGCCGCCTCTCAACTGGTAGACCGCGTCGGTTAGCTGGATCCGCTCCATGCGCCGGGCTCCGCTCAAGAGGCGCCGCGCCAGGGGACGGGTTAGTGTCCGCCCAGGTACGCCTCAATCACCTGCGGATTGTGGAGGAGATCGTCTGCCGGCCCCTCCAGGACGATGCTGCCGGTCTCCAGGACATAGCCGCGATGCGCGATGGAGAGCGCCAACCGGGCGTTCTGCTCCACCAACAGGATGCTGGTCCCCTGCTGGTTGATCTCCTGAATCACGCTGAAGATCTCCTCGACCAGCAACGGGGCCAACCCCATGGACGGCTCGTCCAACAACAGGACCCTCGGGCGAGCCATCAACGCCCGGCCGATCGCCAGCATCTGCTGCTCGCCACCGCTCAGCGTGCCCCCGATCTGACGCCGCCGCTCCCGCAGGCGAGGGAAGATCTGAAACACTCGCTCCATATCCTCCCGGATACCATCCGAATCCTTGCGGGTGTACGCGCCCATCTCCAGGTTCTCCTGGACCGTCAACCGGCTGAAGATCTTGCGGCCCTCCGGCGCCTGCGAGATCCCCTTCTTCACGATCTCATGCGGCGGGAGGTGATCGATGCGCTCCCCCTGCAACCAAACCTCTCCCTCACGAGGCTGCAGGATGCCGGAGATGGTGTTCAACGTGGTCGTCTTCCCCGCCCCGTTGCTGCCGATCAACGTCACGATCTCGCCGCGGTTGACCTTCAGGGAGACCCCACGGAGTGCCTGGATGTTCCCGTAGTATGTGTGAATGCCCTTGACCTCGAGCATGCTTTCGGCTGCGCTCATGGCTTACACCTGAACCTGTGAAGATGTCGCCTGCGATAGCGCGTTGGCTGCGCCACGTCCCAGGTACGCCTCGATGACGCGAGGATCCCTCTGGATCTCCTCCGGCTGCCCTTCCGCGATCTTGACGCCGTAGTCCAGCACCGTCACCCGATCCGACACGCCCATCACCATGCGCATGTCGTGCTCGATGAGCAGGATGGTCAACCCCCGCTCATCGCGCAGCCGACGGATAAAGTGGCGCAGTTCGTCCGTCTCCCGCGGGTTCATGCCGGCCGTGGGCTCGTCCAGGAGCAACAGCTTCGGATCGGACGCCAGCGCACGGGCGATCTCCAACCGCCGCTGGTCGCCATAGGGCAGATTCCTGGCCAGCATATCGCCCTTGCCCCGCAGCCCGACGAAGTCCAACAACTCCAATCCCTTGCGAAGGGCCTCCTGCTCCTCCTCCATGGTGCGCCGATCGCGCAGGATGGCGCCCAACACGCCGCTATGAAGCCGGGTATGCTGCCCCACCAGCACGTTCTCGATGGCCGTCATGCTGCCGAAAAGGCGGATATTCTGATAGGTGCGGGCGATCCCCAGCGCGGTGATCTGATCCGGAGCCAACCCGACCAGGGAGGTGCCATTGAACAGGATGGTCCCCTCCTCCGGACGGTAGAAGCCGGTGATGCAGTTGAAGAAGGTCGTCTTCCCGGCGCCATTGGGGCCGATGAGGCTGGCGATCATCTGCGGCTCGATCTCGAAGTCGAGCTCGCTGACGGCAGTGAGCCCGCCGAACCGTTTCGTGACTCTGCGCGCTGTCAGCAAGGCCATGCTATGTCTCGCCTCCCGCTATTTCCAGTCCATCCTCGCGAAGCTCCAGGCGGCGCCTGGCCGCGGGCCAGAAGCCCTCGGGGCGCACCAGCATCATGATCACCAACAACGCCCCGTACATCAACAGGCGATACTCCGCGAACTCACGCAGCACCTCCGGCAGGCCCACCAGGATCAGCGCGCCCACGATGACGCCGGGGATGCTCGCCATCCCGCCCACGATGATCAAGCTCAACACGTTGATGGAGATGAGGAGGTTGAAGCTGTGCGGGAAGATGGAGCTGAGCTTGGTGGCGAAGATGGCCCCGCTCATGGCCGAGAAGGTGGCGCCGATGGCGAACGCCAGCAGCTTGTACTTGATCAGGTTGATGCCCATCGCCTGGGCCACATCCTCGTCCTCACGCATGGCGATCCAGGCGCGCCCCACCCGGGAGTCGCTTAACCGCCAGGAGACGAAGATGGCCACCAAACACCCGAGCAGGATCAGGTAGTAGAGCTGCTGCGAGGTGATAAGCTGAATGCCTGCAATGCTGGGCTTGGGAATTTGTAGGATCCCCTGGGCACCCCCGATGTACGGCTTCAGAAGGTCAGAGTTGGCCAGCACGCGGATGATCTCGCCGAATCCTAGGGTGACGATGGCCAGGTAGTCGCCGCGCATGCGCAGCACGGGGATGCCCAACAGCACCCCCGCCAGGGCACCCACCACCATGGCGACAGGCCAGGCCACCCAGAAGGAGAGCCCCCACCCCAGTGAGGAGGCAGGCGAGGTCAGCAGCCCGGTGACGTACGCCCCGATGGCGAAGAAGGCCACGTATCCCAGATCCAGCAGCCCTGCAAAGCCCACCACGATGTTCAACCCCAGCCCCATCAGGATGAACAGGCCCACGTTATCGATCACGTCCGTCCAATAGAGCTGGAAGAGATCGGGGATGAACAGCAGAAAGGCCAGCAGGGCGATGAAGGTCAATAGCCGCACGGAACGTCTCTGCCGCGGGGGCAGACTGCTCACTCGCTGGTTGACCCGGCTCCGCGCGATGGGCCACAGAACGGATAGCGAGGCCAAAAGCACGAAGCTGATCAACGCGCCGGCAGGCGTCAGCCCCTTCCGGGCGAATAGGAACCGGATGAACCCTCGCGGGAACCCCAGGCTCTTGAACAGGACGGCGATCAACTCGTGCAGCACGCTGATCACGAGCACGCCGGCCACCCCGGTCAGCAACGGCCGCCGCACACGCTCCGGCACCATCTTCAAGAGCCCACCCAACAGGCCGACGATCGCGCCGGCGGCCAACAGGAGCACCACGCCCACACCGGTGGATTGGCCAAACGTCAGCAGCCGCATCAACGCCGGGGTGGCGTTCACCAGCACGGAGCGCAGGTTCACGGCGGTTCCGAGGACCACCAGGATCCCTAGCAGGACCGCCGTGACCAACCCGGCGATGGCGCCGCTGACACCCCCGAGCAAATAGCGACGTTCCGCCTTATATCGAGCGGCGGCGCTATATCCGGCTCCCCCCATGACCAGCCACAACACCGTGTAGCTCATGGAGACGACGCCGTCGATCACCTCCCGCTCGCTGAACACCTCGATGATGCCCACCAGCGTCAGGAACAAGGCAACGCCGCCGAAAATAAGCCCCGTCCTCAAGCTGGGCCGCAAAACGGAGCGACGGAAATCGGTCATCTTACTCCCTAGCTCTCACAGATTTGATTTACGCCTTCTTCTCCGTCAGCACCTCGCCGAGGAGTCCCGTAGGTCGGAAGATGAGGACCAACACCAGCATGGAGAAGGCGATGACGTCCTTCAACTGATTGGGGCTGGGAACGCCCAACCCGGTGAAGAACAGGGGTGGGCCGATGGACTCGAAGATACCCAGGAACAGCCCCCCGAACATCGCCCCGGGGATGTTGCCGATCCCCCCCAGCACGGCGGCGGTAAAGGCCTTGATCCCCGGGATGAACCCCATCGTATGGATCACCTGCTTGTTATACAGGGCGAAGAGCACGCCGCCTGCGCCCGCCAGAGCGCCGCCCACGATGAAGGTGTTCACGATCACGCGATCCACATCGATCCCCATCAAAGCGGCGGCATCCTTGTCCTCCGCCACCGCGCGCATGGCTTTCCCCATCTTGGTCCGCTGCACCAGCCAGTACAGCCCCGCCATCATCAGCACGGCACACACGAAGACGATCACATGAATGCGCAACACCATCACCCCGCCGATCTGCCAGCTGCCCTTCAGGATCTCCACATCGGGGTATACCTTAATGCCCGTGCCGAAGAGCCCACGAAAGCTGTACTGAAGGAACAGAGAGGCGCCGATGGCTGTGATGAGGGGAACCAGACGGGGGGCACGTCGCAGCGGCCGATACGCGATGCGCTCCAGCGCGACGGCCATACTGATGGAGACGCTCATGGCGACCAGGAAGATGATGGCCAACGCCAGAATCGGATTGCTATCCAGAAATCCCGACTCGTCGAAGGCCCGCGCCACGAAATAACCGATATACGCTCCGCCCATGAAGATCTCCCCATGGGCGAAATTGATCATGAACAGGATACCGTAAACCAACGTGTAACCGAGGGCGATGAGGGCATAGACGGCGCCCTGCGCAAGCCCGAAGATGAGAAATGAGACCCAGTCACTCGAGGTATAAAGCCCCTCACGCAACGTGGCGATTGTACCCCACAGGGCGATTCCACCGATCAGGAATCCGATGCCCCAGATGATCAAATCGGTGGCTGAGACCCGCCATACCCGGATCCGTTGCATCTATCCTCCTCAGACAGATGGTCAGTAAGGGATGAGGCAAGGGCATCACACCCTTACCTCATCCCAATCACGTGCACTATCGGCTAAAGCGGGATGTGGGCCCGTCAGTCGGACACCACCACCCACTTGCCATTTTCTACCTTGGAGATCGCGACGGAGCCGACGCCACAGTCGCCGTTCTCATCGCACGACAGCGTGCCGGTCAGCCCCTGGTACCCCTTCGTGTTGGCGATGGCGTCACGCAGCGCCTTGCGGCCGATGTGCAGATTGCCCTCCGGGTCCACCTTGGCGACCTGCTCGATGGCGTTCAGGATCAACATGGTGGCGTCATAGGCGTGTGCATGGAACGGGGCGATGGGATCCTCGCCATAGGCCTCCTTATAGGCCTTCAGGAAGTCCTCCATGCCAGGGCCGGCCTCGCCCGGATTGGCCGCGCTGGCGTAGACGCCCTCAGCAGCATCCCCGGCGGCCTCGATGAAGGCATCCGCCCGGATCCCGTCCGCGCCCATGAAGTAGACGTCCTCCATGCCCACGTCGGCGCGCTGCACCGCCAGATAGGCGCCCTCTGCGACGAAGCCACTCCAGTAGATGAGGTCGGGATCCTCCGCCTTGATCCGGGTCAGGACGGGGCGCATATCGGTGTCACCCACATTGACGGCCTCGCGGGCGACGATCTGACCACCCAGCGCCTCAAACGCCTTGGCGAACTCCTGGCCCAACTGCTCCGCATAAGGGCTGCCATCATGGATGGTCGCCACCTTGCGGACGCCCAGGACATCGTACGCGAACTTGGCCGCGGCCGGCCCCTGGATCTTGTCATTCCAGGCCGTCCGGAAGAAGATGGGCTTGTGGGTCGCGGGGTCCGTCAGGCTGGGGGCCGTGCAAGAGGGAGACACCATGCTGTAGTGATTCTGGTCATAGATGTCAGCAGCCGGGATACAGGAGCTGGAGCACATGTGCCCCACAACAGCGACGATCTCCGGATCTGCCACCAGCTTGTTGGCCACCGTCTGGCCGCCCTCGGCATTGCACTGCCCATCCTCGACCTGGAGCTCGATGGGGAAGCCCAACACCTCTCCCTTGTCCTTGACGGCCAGCTCCGCGCCGCGCTTCTCATCGAGGCCCAGGACGTCGATGCCGGCGCCGGATAGGCCAGCCACGAACCCGAGGCGCAGGGGCTCACCAGCGGGGATCACGACGACGCCCCACTCATCCTCATAGGTGAACTCCTCCGCCGGAGCAGCCTCCTCCTTGGGCGGTGGCGCGGCCGGCGCCGCACATGCCGACACGATGAGTGCCAACAAAGCGACGATGCTGATGAGTAGATAACGGGACCGCATTTCGCATCTCCTCCTTTCATTGTGTAAAAATGGATGAGCCATTGTGACGCAAAGAGAGTTCCCTGGCGGCAATCTTGGGATCCAGGAGGGCTTCTACACCTTCCGATAAGAAAACACCCCCCGATCGCGGAGCAAAAGAGAACGTCGCCGCGTCTTCGCATGCGAACAGGGGGTATCCACTTCTAAGTCCCAGAGCAAGGGGTCGCGATGAGACATCAATCGTTGGGGTAACTGGCTGCTGATTATACGGCAATCCTGTGCCTTTGTCAACTATGCCGCGATTCTTTACCCTATGTCAAGTTATTGTGACTATAAAATGGAGAGAAGAGAAGAGGAATCGATGCGCCCTTCACGGCACAAGAGGCCGGACTATCCCCTGGCCCTCCGCGCCAGCTCCCGGCCCCAGGTACGCAATCGCTCCGCCACGATCTCCCTGCGCCGCTTCAAAAGGGCCTGCATCTCGGCCAGGGATAGCGAGGGCGTCGTCATGATCAGGGCATCCTCGCCGGAGTCCCGATAGTATCGGGGACGGATCCCCACCTGGCGAAAGCCCGTGCGCTGGTAGAGTCGCTGCGCCGTCTCATTCCCCGCCCGCACCTCCAATGTGGCCACATCCGCCCCCACCTTCTTAGCCAGGTCCAGTAGGTGCAGAAGCAACCATTCCCCCAAGCCGCGGCCCCGATAGTCGGGATGGACGGCGATGGTGCAGATGTGCGCTTCGTCATGCAATAGCCAAAACCCGCCGTATCCCAACAAGGGGGGCAGCCGAGCATCCCGCAGGAGCGCGAGCACCGGGCGAAGGGCCAGATAGTATCCGTAGGGGTTGCGGGCCAGCTCATAGCGATACGCGCTCTCCGGCCAGGGGAGAGGGAAGCTCACACGCTCGATCTCCATGAGATGGTCCAGGTCGTCCAGGCGCAGCGACGTAACGACCACGGGAAGGGCGGATTCGATTCCCTTCGATCCGTTCATGGAGCCTTTCCAGGCGGCGGCTCGTGCAGGTAAATGGGGCTCAGCGCGGCCGGGTCGTCCACATCCCCGGCCTGGTAACGCGCCCAGCCCAGCTCGGCCAGGATGCCCGCTCGCCGCAAGCGCATGGCCGGAGGCGCCAGCCGGAATCGATCGCCTAACAGGTCCTGCAGCAGCGCCGCATTTCGGGGCAACAGCTCCCCGCTGAACAGCGTCGGACCCTCGATCTCCCTCGCGACGGCCTCCACCTCGCTCAAGCGATATCCCGAGACAGGTCCCCACCCGTCCGGACCATGCCGATATAGCGCCCAGCACAAGCGCCCACGCCCGGCCTGGATCACGGCACACACCGGCAGGGGCTGCCATCGATGAGGGTACGCGACGACATCCAGGGTCGGGATCCCCAACAGCGCCGCCTCGGTGGCCAGGGTGAGTCCCTTAGCGAAGCTGAGCGCAACGCGAAGGCCGGTGAAGGACCCCGGCCCCAACGCCACCGCCACGCCTGCCACCAGGGAAGGCTTCACGCCAGCCTGCCGGAGCAGCGCATCCACGTTGGGGGCCAGCTCAACGGTGTGCCGCCGATTGGAGTGCCAGCTATGCTCGGCGATCACGCGCCAGCCATCATACAAAGCGATGCTGGCCAGGTCCGTCGCCGTGTCCAGAGCCAGCAAAAGGGAAGCCGCAGGGACACTCTCAGCCATGTTCACGTCCTTGGGAACGATGCCATTCCTGCCTCAGGGCACGGATCAGGGAGACATACCGCTGGCCCCGCCCCGTGACCTCCAGCCGACGCTCGCGAGGGTCCAGCCAGATCAACTTCACCTCCAGGCGCTCTGGAGGCAGCAACGCCAGAAGCCGATCCGCCCACTCGATCACGCAGACGCCATCGCCATACAGGACCTCCTCCAGGCCGATCTCCACCGCCTCGGCAGCGGCATCCGTCAGGCGATAACAGTCGACGTGATAGAGAGGCGGCGCCGAGGGATACTCGTTCATGAGGATGAAGGTGGGGCTGGTCACCGGCTGGGTGATCCCCAACCCGCGGGCGAGGCCCTGCACCAGCGTCGTCTTGCCAGCGCCGAGGTCACCCATCAGGGCGATCACATCACCCGGCTGCACCAGGGTCGCCAACAGCGCGCCGAACGCGGCCGTGTCCCCCGGAGCCCAGCTCACCAGGTTCCATGTCTCCAGCTCTCGCGCGTCATGCCCGCTACCACCCACCACACCGTCCATGGGCAGCATTATACTTCGAAGCCACAAGGCGCACAATTGATGACCGATCTGAGGAACGTCCTCTCGTTTTCTCTCATGCGAGGGTTCGCAAAGCGAGGATCAATTCGAGGGGGAGAGATCCGACCCGGTTCGCCACTGTTGCACAACCAACTTAAAGATATCCGACTCGGTGATCATGCCGATCACCTGACCGCCGTCCACCACCGGCAAACCGCCGATCTTGTGTTCCAACATGAGATTCGCTACTTTCCACAGAGGGGTGTCCGGCGTCACCGTGACCACGTTCGCGCTCATCACGTCCGAGACGGTCAGCCACTGCTCCTGCGCCTCCGGCGCGTATGGGTTCTGGGTGGCGCTGGCGCTCATCCCCTCCCGGATATCGCCATAACTGACGATACCGACCAAACGCCCTTTCGCATCGATGACCGGCAGCCGGCGCACCCCCTTCGCCTCCATCAGCGCCTCCGCCTCGGCCAACGAGGCGTCGGGATCGATAACGATGGGTGGGCAACTCATCAGGTCTCGCACCAACGTATTCTGCATAGCAGACAGCCTCCCCAGGCTCCGGGTATCGCTATTCTAACACAAAGCACGCCTCGCCTCAATCGTCCTCTTCAGCGGGTCGGGACCCCGATCAGATACCCTCAGCGACAAGATCGTGAGTCCGAAAGGAGGGGGAAATGTGAGAAGCCCGTGAGAGGATCCACTCTCGCTGGCCCGCGCCGCGCGGCCCTCGCGCGAATACGATACCGACCGGTGAACCCGAACGCAAATCGCCGTCGCGAATGACCTCCCGATTGAGGATCAGGTCGCGTTCGCTCAGGTGACGACCGTTTCTTCCTCTTCCAGGAGATCCAGGAGAAAGTTTAAGAGGTCCGTCTGCGTCACGATCCCCACCAACCGGCCCTCTTCCACCACGGGGAGCCCGCTGATCTTGTGGTCCCGCATCAGACGAGCCGCCTCGGCGATGGGGCTATCCGGGGCGATGGTGATGGGATCAGGAGTCATGTAATCGCCCACAGCGATGTGCTGGAGGATGTAGTTGTTATACCAACGCTCACGGACGATCGAGGGAGCATTGGAGGCGAGGCGCAGATCCCGGGCGGTGACGATCCCCACCAAGCGGCCGTTTTCCACGACGGGCAAGCGGCGGAAGCCGCCCGCCCGCATCAGGGAGATCGCGGTGTCGATCGCATTGTTAGGAGCCACCGTCACCGGATTGGGAGTCATGATATCCGCAACACATTTGCGCTGCTTCTTATCACCCTTGCGGCCGGCATCATCAGAAATATGGTGATCTCGGTTCCCCACGCTCATGTTCACCTACTTGGCGTTCGGCATCCACCGCCTGGGACAAGGAAAGGCGGATAGGCCAGGGACCGATAGCCCAGCCGCCCCACACCGTTTCCCACGGTCCTTGCTTACGGAACCATATTAGTGAGCACTTCGCTTTTTTCATATGATGCCGGTCATAAATATTCCCTCAGGCCTCCCTCCCATGGGCTCACGCGGCGCCTGACCGGGATCATCGAGGGCCACGCACGCGAGAGAAACACCCGCCAGGTCCTCCCCGGCCGTGTCCCCCGCACACCGTCACGCGCACACATCGTGCCGTCCCCCCCGCAAAATAGCAGAAATCCCCACCCGTGTGGATGAGGATTTCGCGGCCGGTCTCAACCCGTTGATGGCGCTATCGCGTCTCATCCCATCGCCAGAGGCTGATAAAGGCCAAGCCGGTGGACAGCAGCCCCGTTACATTGAAAACGAGGTCCGCATTGTACCCGCCCCGCCATGCCAGCGCTGCCAGCAGTGTTGAGACCACGATGCCGGTGACGACGCTGATGATCACCACGCAGACGAAACGCGTGATCTGCGCCGTCAGCTGTAGGCCCCACATCGTCCCTCCTCCTAAGCTCGCTTGACGGCTCAGCTACGTTCTTAGGAATTAGGAATTTGGCAGATATGCCCCACTCCGTTGCATAGTTTAATTTATTAGACGGCCTTTCGTCAACCCGCATTAGCTTACAGTTCGCTTACGGGGCATGACAGGCAAAACCACACGCCGCCACACAAGATGTCACATCCCGTTTCACTGTCCGCAATTGGGGATCAAGATGCCGCCGAGACGAGAGGCAGCCCCGTCCGACATCATATAACACGGCCGAAGCCCCTGCACGCCGGCAGAACGTTTGACATCTTCATCGACCAGCGGCATAATGACATCATGTTTGACCACCACTCGATCTCGATCACCTAACGCGGGAGGTGCCTGGCGTGACGATCGCGACCGTTACACACGGCCAGGTCACCTGGGTAGACATTCGACATCCGACGGAGGAAGATGTTCAGTATCTACGCGCCCACTACTCCTTCCATCCCCTCGATCTGGAAGACTGCCTGAGCCGGGTTGAACATCCAAAGATCGACGAATACGAGGATTACCTTTTCCTCGTCATGCATTTTCCCTTATTCGACCGCCAGCGCCAGGTCACGCGTCCCAGCGAGGTCGATTTCTTCATCGGGGCGAATTACCTCATCACCATTCACGACGGCGTCCTGAAGCCGCTGATCCAGCTCTTCGACCGATGCCAGGAGGATGAGGAAGTCCGCCAACGCTATATGGGCAAGGGCGCCGGCCATCTGCTCTACTCGATCCTGGACATCCTGGTCGACTCCCTCTTCCCTATGCTGAACAAGATCGGCGGTCACCTGCGCCAGATCGAAGAGGATATGTTCACCGAGAACGTGCGAGAGATCGTACAGCGCATCTCCTTTGTGCGACGGGACATCATCGCCATGCGCCGTGTGATCCGGCCCCAACTGTCCGTGGTCGTCGCGCTGGAGAAAGGGGAGCGTCCGTTCCTACAGGAGGACCTGGAGGTATACTGGGGCGACGTCGCCGACGCCTTCCGGAGGGCCTGGGACATCCTGGAGAACTATAGCGAGGTCATCGAGGGCCTGGCGGACACATCGGATTCCGTCACCTCATACCGGATCAACGAGGTCATGCGGACGCTCACGGTGATCTCCGTCATCATGCTCCCGCTGACGCTCCTCTCCGGCATCTACGGGATGAACGTCATCCTGCCGCTCGCCACTTATCCCTGGGCGTTCTTCCTCATCCTGGGGATGATGGCAGCAACCGCCCTGGTCATGTTGTGGGTCTTCCGGCGGAGGGGTTGGCTGTGAGCTCTCGACACGGCCATCGCAGCGACACACGGGCCTCCTCCCCTCACGTTTCCCATGAGCTACCACCCCCCAAATTGGTCCGGACCGCCACAGAGCTGGCCGAGATGCTCGACCGGCTGCAGGCAGAGCCGATCGTGGCCGTGGACACCGAGGCGGATAGCCTGTTCGCCTACCATTATAAGGTATGCCTGATCCAGTTCTCCATCCCGGACGTCGACTACCTGGTCGATCCGCTGGCCCTGGAGGATCTCCGCCCCCTGGAGACGCTATTCGCGGATCCGCACATCGAGAAGGTGTTCCACGCGGCTGATAACGACATCCTGATGCTCAAACGGGATTACGGGTTCCACTTCCATCACCTCTTCGACACCATGATCGCCGCCCGCATTCTGGGCTGGCCGCGCGTGGGCCTGGCTGCCCTCCTGGAGGACCATCTGGGCGTGCATCTGGACAAACGCATGCAACGCACCAACTGGGGCAAGCGTCCGCTGAGCCCGGAGCAGCTGGCCTACGCCCGCCTGGACACCCATTATCTGCTCCCCCTGCGCGATCTCCTCTATCGGGAATTGGTGGCCCGGGGCCGCTGGGAGGAGGCACAGGATGCGTTCGCCGCCCTGCCACACATCGAGTACACGGAGAAGCCGTTCGACCCGGACGGCTTCTGGCGGATCGGCGGCGCGCGGGATCTCACCGGCCACCAGTTGGCGGTCCTGCGAGAGCTCTACCTCTGGAGAGAGGAGTGCGCCCGCCGGATGGACCGTCCTCCCTTCAAGGTCCTGACGGATCGCACCCTGGTGATGCTCGCGGAGCGACAACCGACCACGCTAAAGGCCCTGAGCCGTCTCCCGGGTGTCGCCGCCGTGCTCCGGAATCGCTGCGGCGGGGCGCTCCTATCCGCCATCCGACGCGGGCAGCGGGCGCCTACTCCCACTCCTCCCCCGCGCACGTCCAACGGGAACGCCCGCCCGGACGCGATCACGATGGCCCGATATGAGGCGCTGCGCTCCTGGCGCACCCAAAAGGCCGCTCAGCGGGGCGTGGACCCCGACATGGTCCTGACCAACGGAGTTCTGCTTCGCCTCGCCCGGGAGAACCCGCACTCCCTCAAAGAGATGGAGCAACTTGGCCTGCTGAGCCCGTGGAAGCTCCACACCTACGGAGAAGAGATCCTAGATGTGCTATCGCGATACTCGTGAGGTGATCCCGTGAGATTGACCTTTCTCGGGGCAGCGCGCACCGTAACCGGATCCATGCATCTGCTAGAGGTCAACGGGGCGCGCATCCTGTTGGACTGTGGGCTATTCCAGGGACGTCGTGCGGAGACATACGAGCGCAACCTGAACTTCCCCTTCAAACCGTCCGAGATCGACGTCCTGATCCTCTCCCACGCCCATATCGACCACTCCGGCAATATCCCCAACCTGGTCAAGCAGGGGTTCCGGGGCAACATCTGGACCACGCCGGCCACGCGGGATCTGTGTGCGGCTATGTTGCAGGACAGCGGCCATATCCAGGAGAAGGATGTGGAGTACGTCAACAAGCGGCGCGCACGACGAGGACTGCCGCCGGTGGAGCCGCTGTACACCCGGGAGGATGCCACCAAGGCGCTGCCCTACTTCATCAGCCTGAGCTACAACCGACCGTTCTTGGTCGCGCCCGGCGTTCAGGCGACCTTCCTCGACGCCGGACACATCCTGGGCTCCGCCATGGTCCTGCTGGAGATCACGGAGAACGGGAAGTCACGTCGCCTGCTCTTCTCCGGCGACGTCGGACGCAAGGGACTGGACATCCTGCGAGACCCCACCCCGGCGCCCCCGGCCGATTACATCATCATGGAAAGCACCTATGGGGGCCGCCACCACGAGAGTCGCGCCGAGGCGCGAGCGACCCTGCGGCGGGTCATCAACGACGCCTTCCAACGACGCGGCAAGGTGATCATCCCCGCCTTCGCCGTGGGACGCACACAGGAGATCGTATACGAGCTCCACCAATTGACGGTGGAGCAGAAGATCCCCTCGCTTCCTATCTATGTGGACAGCCCGCTGGCGGTCAACGTGACGGAGATCTTCCGTCTACACCCCGAATGCTACGATGAGGAGACGCGAACCTTCCTGACCGAGTACCAGCGGAAGGATCCCTTCGGCTTCTACCGGCTTCGCTATATTCGCGACGTCGAGCAATCCAAGGCATTGAACTTCCTGCGAGACTCCGCCGTGATCATCAGCGCTTCGGGGATGTGCGAATCCGGGCGCATCCTGCACCATCTGAAGAACAACATCGAAAGCCCCAACAACACGGTGCTGTTCGTGGGATTCCAGGCGGAGCATACCCTGGGACGCCGCCTGATCGACGGATGGAAGAAGGTCCGCATCTTCGGGGAGGAATACGACGTGCGCGCTCGCATCGAGAGGATCGATGGGTACAGCGCGCACGCGGACCAGGACGAGCTGATCGATTGGGTGCGCCCCGCCCTTCAGCAGGGCTCACCGCGCATCTTCCTGGTACACGGCGAGCTGGAAGCCGCACAGTCCCTCGCCTACGCCCTGCATCAGGAAGGCGCACAGGAGATCGAGATCCCCGAGAAGGGGGAGCGCTTCTCCCTGCCGTAAGTCATATCCCGGAGGCCCTCTCCGGAAAGAGGAAAGCCCCGGCTCAGCCGCCGACGGCGCACGACGATCCACTATCGGGGACCGCGGAGAATTCCCTCCTCCCTCTGGGGTCTCCATGTCTCGCGTTTCCACGCAAATCCGCCAACGCCCAAGCGATTCCGCACGGACGGGCCACGCTACTCCTCACAGGCAAATGCCCTATTCATAAAGATAGTAGGGCACATCGACGATGATCTCGTTGTGCTCCGTGCGCCGGTAGAGCAAGGCCGCCTTGAGCATGAGCGCCGTTTGGTTGTGCAACAGATAATGCCACGAACGTCGGGGGACGAACTCCGGCAACACGATCGTCAGCGCATCCCCCTTCTCCAGGGAGGCGCTCACCTGGTCGATATAGGACAGCAAGGGCCCCTGCACAGAGCGGTAAGGAGATGGGAGCACGACCAGAGGCACCGGGGTGTTCAACTGATTCCAACGCTCACGCACGCGCTCCGTGCGCTCCGGCTCTACATCCACCATGACGGCCGTGACATCGTCCGAGACCGACTGGGCATAGTGAAGCGCCTTCAGCGTGCCCCGATGTACCCCGGAGATGGGCACGATCACCCGGTGGCGGCGTACCGGTTGCGGAAGCGGCAGGTCCGGCGTCTTGATGGAAAGCTGTCGGCGCACCAAATCGTAATGGTGGCGAATGGCCAGGAACACCCGCACCATCAGCGGGATGAGCAAGACCACGATCCAGGCACCGTGCGCGAACTTGGTCGCGGCGATCACCACCAGGACGACGCCGGTGGCGACGGCGCCAATGCCATTGATCACGACGTCTCGCTGCCAACCCGGCTCGCGCAGCCGCAGGCTATGACGCACCAACCCGGCCTGGGCCAGGGTGAACGAAAGGAAGACGCCTACCGCGTACAAGGGGATCAGCGCGTGTGTGCTCCCCCGGAAGAGGGCCAACAGCAACGCCGCCACCCCTCCCAGGATCAGGATCCCGTTGGAGAAGACCAGCCGGTCTCCCAGGTTCGCCAGCTGTCTCGGGAGGAAACGGTCCACAGCCATCAGGGAGGCCAGGCGCGGGAACCCGTTGAAGCTCGTGTTGGCGGCCAGGACCAGGATGAAGGCCGTGGTGGCCTGAATCAGATAGTAGAGCGGGCTTCCATTCCCAAATATCGTTCGGGCAAGCTGCGAGACAACCGTCTCCCCCTCCACCGGGACGATCCCATACGCCCGGGCCAGCCAGGTGATGCCCAGGAACATGGTGACCAGGAGCACCGCCATGGCCGCCAGCGTATGGCTGGCGTTGCGATCCTCGGGCGGCTCGAAGGCCATCACGCCGTTGCTGATCGCCTCGATGCCCGTCAGCGCCGTGCACCCGGAGGAGAAGGCTCGCAGGACCAGGAACATCGTCAGCGCCTGGACCGGCTGCACCGTCTCCCGCACCGGGGGCGGGGAGACATGCCCGGTGACGGCCTTGGCCAGCCCGGTGCCGATCATCATCAGAAAGCTGACGATGAACAGGTATGTGGGGATGGCGAAAATGGTCCCGGACTCCCGCACGCCGCGCAGATTCCCCCACGTGATGAGCATGATGAAGAAGACGCCCAGGCCGACCCGGTGATCGTACAGGGCCGGAACGGCGGAGGTGATGGCGGCGACCCCCGCGGACACGCTCACCGCGACGGTGAGCACGTAATCGATCAGCAAAGCCGCCCCGGCCACCAGCCCGAACATGATGCCCAGGTTTTCCTTAGAGATGATGTACGCGCCGCCGCCGGAGGGATACGCGTGAATCCCCTGGTAGTAGGATGTGGCCACAATGGTGAGCAGCGCGGCGATGGCCAACGCGATGGGCCATGACAAAGCCAGCGCCCCTGTTCCGGCCAACACCAACACCAACAGGATCTCCTCCGTCGCGTACGCGACGGAGGAGAGGGCATCACTGGAGAATACCGCCAACGCCTTGACCTTGGTCAGCCGCTCGTGAACCGCCTGACTGGTCTCCAAGGGGCTTCCCACCAGCAGGCGTCTGACGTTTACCCCCATCTCATCCCCCCTTGCGCGCAATCGAAAGGATCGCGTCGAAAGCACGCACAGAAAGGCCCCGCCTGGCGGGGCCACATCATCATCGTCTCTTGCCACAGCAAAGCGAACGCTTACGCCCCTTTATAGCGCAGCCCATCGCTTCTGTCAAAATGACCCTCGGGTCATCCTAGGGCCTTTTCAAAGGCCAACGTCCATATTGGCATACATGGCGCCTGCAGGGGCGAGGCAAGGTGTCGTGTCTGTATACGCGTCTTCTCGGTTTCCCCCACCACCCACCGTTGAGCCCCCTTCTCCCGGGCTCGGGAGAAGGGGGGTTGGGGGATGAGGGCTGTTTTCCCTCGGTCGATGATCAGGAGAATGTCTTGCATCGGGCGACACGCGGGGTGTTCCTACCACCCCGATTTCCATCACTGACTTTGAAAAAGCCCTGCGGGTCATCCCCATCAGGAGAAGCGCGCAGGAACCCGGCTTGCTTCCGCCTCGCGCTCGCCCTTCCGGAAGAAGCCTTTCTCCCGCCTCCGACCTGCCCGGCCTCGGCCCAGATCCTCGCGGAAAGGGCCGAGAAAGGCAGACAAGCTGGGAAAGTAGGATTTCTGTGGAGGGGCCCCCTCCACACCTCCCCCTGTGAAGCACGCAGAAGGAAGCTCAACGGATCAGGATCACCGATGAATCAGGATCCACTACCTTGTAAGAAAGGCAGCTTGACGGCTTCTCTCACTTCATCTTATAATCATGTCACACCGATTTCCGATGGGAGACCCTATGTCCGACCGCAAGATCCGAGTCCTAATCGCCAAACCCGGCCTGGACGGCCACGACCGCGGCGCTAAGGTGGTAGCGCGGGCGCTACGCGACGCGGGGATGGAGGTCATCTACACGGGCATCCGACAAACCCCGGAGATGATCGCCGAGGCCGCCCTGCAGGAGGACGTGGATGTCGTCGGGTTGAGCATCCTCTCCGGCGCCCACATGACGCTATGCCCTCGCGTTGTGGAGCTGCTGCGACAGCAGGGTATGGACGACATCATCGTGCTCGTCGGCGGGATCATCCCGGAGGAAGACAAGGCGGCCCTGGAGGCCGCCGGAATCCATGCCGTATTCGGCCCCGGAACTCCTCTACAAGAGATCATCGACTTCGTCCATCGCGCGGTGAAGGCACCGACTGAGGCATAGCGAAATGGATATCGCCGATCGCTTGCTGGCGGGGGACCGACGGGCGCTGGCCCGGACGATCACCCTGATCGAGAACGGTGACCCTGAGGCCCGGTCCATCCTGCAGCGGCTCTACGCGCACACCGGCCACGCCCATATCGTCGGCGTGACCGGCGCTCCCGGCTCCGGCAAATCCACTCTCGTCAGCGCGATGGCACGCGCGTATCGGGAGCGCAACCAGGCCGTGGGCATCATCGCGGTCGATCCCACCAGCCCCTTCACCGGCGGGGCGCTCCTGGGCGACCGCGTGCGCATGCGCGATCTGGCAGGGGACCCGGGCGTGTTCATCCGGAGCATGGCCACACGCGGCCACCTGGGGGGACTGGCCCGCGCCACATCCGAGGTCATCATGGCGCTGGACGCGGCGGGCTACCAGAGGATCCTGGTGGAGACGGTGGGCGTGGGACAGGCGGAGGTCGACATCGCCCGGACGGCCCACACCACCATCGTCGTGCAGGCACCCGGCATGGGCGACGAGGTCCAGGCCATCAAAGCCGGCGTTCTGGAGATCGCCGACGTCCTGGTCATCAACAAGGCGGATCGGGACGGCGTGGAGCGCACCGAGTCAGCCCTGCGGATGGCCCTGGAGGCTGGGGAACAAGTCTCCCATCACGGCCGCTTCATGAGCATCGAACCCCTGAAACCACCCTCGCCGGGATGGCGTCCCCCCATCCTCCGCACGGTGGCCACCGCACAAGAGGGCATCTCGGGGCTGGTGGACGCGGTGGAACGACACGCCGCATACCTTCAGGAGAGCGGCCGTTGGCACGAAAGGGAGCGCACGCGCGTGGAACTCACCCTTCGGGAGATCCTGCGCGATGAGCTGATGGCGCTGTTGATGACGAGGCTACCTCGCCACCTCGTGGAGACGCACCTGCAGCAGATCGTAGCGCGCGCCCTCGACCCCTACAGCGCAGCTGTGGCGCTGCTGACAGCGACGATGCGAACGGATGAGGGAACCGTTGGCTGATCCTCAATGGCCGAGCCAGACGAAGGAAACACGAGGTGAAAACCTCCCTTATAAACACCCCACAAATTCTCGCATGAAGCGACTTCCTCCCTTCCACAGACGACCTGCATTCCCTCCCTATATGGCGGCCCGGTATAGTACGGCGTCGATCCGGGGGCAACGCCGTCTCAAGCCACATACGCATCTTGCAACACGCGCGATGACCACCCATAACCCGGAGAGCACAAGATGGATCGCATGTACGGTGAACTGACCATTATCAGCGGCACCGCCAACGAGCCTCTCGCACAGGAGATCTGCCGGTACCTGGGCATCCAGCCGACGTCCGCGGACGTCTTCCAGTTTCCCAACGAGAACATCTTCTGCAAGCTCCATCAGAGCGTGCGAGGGAAGGACGTATTCCTGATCCAACCCACCTGCTCGCCTGTGAACAAGAACATCATGGAGCTGCTCATCATGATCGACTGCCTCCGGCGTGATTCGGCCGGACGCATCACCGCCGTCATCCCCTATTACGCCTACGGGCGAACGGACAAGAAAGATCAACCCCGGGTCCCCATCACCGCCCGGCTGCTGGCCGATCTGATCACCGTCGCCGGGGCCGATCGCTTCCTCTCCGTCGACCTGCACGCCCAGCAGATCCAGGGGTTCTTCACGATTCCGGTGGACGAGCTCACCGCGTTGCACATGTTTGTAGACTATTTCGCCGGGAAGAAGCTCCCCAGCCTCACCGTCGTCGCCCCGGATATCGGGGCCGCCCGGAGAGCCCGAAATTTCGCCGAACGGCTGAACGCCTCTCTGGCCATCATCGAGAAGCGCCGGACACTGGACGGCTCATCCACGGCCATGTTCAGCCTGATCGGCGACGTGCGCGGGCGTCCGGTCATCATCGTGGATGACGAGATCGACACGGCTGGGACGCTCTCCCGCGCCGTCCACTTCCTGTGGGAGCGCGGCGCCCAACAGGTGTACGCCTGCGCCACGCACCCGATCCTGTCCGGGTCCGCCGCGGACCGCATTCGCGAGAGCAACCTGACGGAGCTGGTGGTCACCAACACCGTGCCAATCCCTCCGGAGAAGATGGAGCGCCTGGGCGGCTGCGTGACCGTGCTCTCCATCGCCCCCCTGCTGGGCGAGGTGATTCGGCGCATCCACGAGGGCATCTCCGTCGGGGAGCTGTTCGACGAATGACCCGGCCCCTCTTCTGGCCATCGATCCTCCTCCTCGTCTGGATGCTGGCCGGATGCCGGGCGTCGCCGCGCACCTATGAGCCCGCCATTCCAACGGGCGCGGAGACGCCCCGCCCCACGGCGACATTCACCTCGACGCCGCAGCGAACCTCCACAGCGATGCGACCACGCGCCACATCGCCATCGCCATCCGCAGCGACCGCCACCCGGAAGCCCCTCCCGCCCACCGAGGAGCACTCCACCCCCACGTCGATTCCCACACCCAGCCGTGTCTCGACGCCCTCCGCCGGGGGGAGCGAAGCACCCCTCCCCACCCCCAGCCCGGAGGAGATCCTGATCGGCCGCCGCGAGGGCCGAATGGTCCACATCGGATTCGACGTGGAAGGCGATCCCCGCATCCTGGACGAGCTCCTCGCCGTATTAGAGGAGGAAGGCTACCGCACCACCTTCTTCCTGCAAGGGGAGTGGGTCCAGTATCATCCCGAAGCCACGAAACGCATCGCGGCGGCCGGCCACGAGCTGGGCAATCACTCCTGGAGCCATCCGGACATGCGGACCCTGGATGAGGCTGGGATCGAACGGGAGATCCGGGACACGGAAGCCCTCGTCTGGAAGCTCACCGGGCGCAGCACGAAGCCGTTCTTCCGCCCGCCCTACGGGCTGCGCAACGCGCTGGTCCGAGAGGTGGCGTATCGGCTGGGGTACACCACGGTGATATGGACCTTCGGCGCGCAGGACTGGGAGCCCAACGCCGATGAGAACTCAGTATATCGTAATCTGGTGGATCACGCGGCCCCGGGCGTGATCTTCTACCTGCACACCAGCCACAACTTCAACCCGCCGGCGGTTCGACGGGCCATCCGGACGCTGCGCGAGCGAGGATTTCGGCTGGTATCCCTCAGCGAGCTGGTCACCTCGCCCTCCGAGCCGTAGCGGGGCGGGAACGGAGCCGGCCCGACGTCGGAGTGGGTGCGGCCCGGCCTCCCATCCCCCTCAAAAGCCCACCCTCCATCAGAGAGTACATCTCCTGCGGAGGCCGCACGCTGGTATGCACAAACAACTTGATTTTTCCCCTCGGATGGTGTAAACTAAAATCGCCAGTATCTGTACTTTCTCTCTTGGAGAGACCAGGTCGCACAAATTTTAGGGAAGAGAAAGTTTCAGCGGAGGAACGAGCGGATGGAAGCCGGACGTCGGAAAGCTCTGGACACGACCTTGGCGAACCTGCAGAAGCGGTTTGGGGAAGGCGTGATCATGCGGTTGGGGGAGGCGACGCATCTGCAGGTGGACGTGAT
>JAADGJ010000134.1 GCA_013152435.1 Chloroflexota bacterium
GCGCTGGGATAACAACATCACCCGCCGTGACGTGTATCTGCAGGACAACGCCACGGAGGTCCAGGGGGAACCCAGCGGCTGGGATAAGTTCATTTTCTGGATCATCAGCGGCTTCGGGTCGCCGCGCAACATCGATGCCTGGATCCAGGTGTTCTACGAGGACCTGCGAGACGGCCAGGTGAAGCCAGTACCCGCCGGGGTGAAGGTCGAGGTCTGGGACTACGATCCCATCACCGGGGATGACAAGCTGGCCAAGGGGCACACCGTGCAGCTTCGCGGGCCCGATGGAGAGCTCACCAGCGCCGTACGTATGACGTTCTCCACCAGCGAGTCGGGCGAGCGAGGGCCGGATCTGTACTGCCGGGTAATCAAGCCCTCAGGGGCGGAGTTCGCCGAGTTCATAGCCAACAGCTTCTTCGCCGCCGGGGCAGATCACTGGTCATCCCGCTCGCAGACGGCCTCCGAGGGCGGCTTCTACGAGGAGGACTTCAGCGGCGACCGGTTGGGCATCGACTCGCCTCTGCGCCTGATCCTCCGGCCGACGGGCATCCGGATCCAGGCCGCCTTTGAGTCCTATTCCGTGGTCAACAACGAATTTGAGAAGCTGCCAGCGGGCATCCCGGTAAAGATCATGGACTCCAACCCGGCCGCGCCGCAGCCGGTCCTGGCCACGGTCACCACCGATGAGAATGGGGAGATCCGGACCTCCCTACCCAAACGGGAGGACTATCACCCCAGCATCTACTTCCTGATCGAGAAAACGGGCGATCCCTCCCTGTTCCTCCTGGTGGACTACTTCCTCGATCAAGACCGATGGGATTCCCGCACCAAGCAGGGCGAGGTCATCGCGTCCGACGGCTCCGTGCGCACCATCTCCGGGCACTTCCAGAACTGGACGCAGGACAGCCTGGTGGGGGCCAATGAGCGGCTGCGCTTCCGACTGGAGGCGCCGGGCATCCAGATGCACCTGCGCTTCGAGTACTTCGATCGCGAGGCTGGGGGATATCGGCCGTTGCCCGTCGGCACCGAGGTGGAAGTGTGGGAGGACGATGCAGCCGCTACTCAACCGCTGGTGACCGGCACTGTGGGCCAGGACGGGCGGGCGGAGATCGCTGTACCCAAGGGAGGACGCGATCGGCTAAACCTGTACGCTCGCGTTGTCATGCGTCGCCGGCTGAGCGCCGGATCGGACGCGATCATCCCGCCGACCGTGGACGTTCGCCAGGGCGGCAACGTGATCCACTGGGACACGAAAGGGCAGACGGCCACCGACGGAACAACGGCTGGCCTCTTTACGAACGTGGAAGCCCGGGTGCCGACGACGGGCGGGCCGTTGGTATTCCGCATTGGCACCGGCGCGGCCGACGCCACCGTCGAGCATGCCGCCCCCTTCATTCTAAGGGTCATCGGCGAGGCGCACGACTGGCTGCGCACTCGCACCAACGGCGATTGGTCGGGCGTCAGCAACCTGCAGGTCGAGCTCTTCAACAGCGCGGCCGAGGGCAGCAAATTTGACTCCGGCCGCACGCGCATCTCGCTGAACACGGACCACACCGCCCCGGGCGCCGCCCAGCCAGACCACTGGAACCGGGAGATCATCGCTCATCAGTACGGGCACGCGGTGCTGGAGACCCTTTATCTGGACCCGTCCCGGACGACCGTGGCCGTGCCCAACCACCGGGGATACAACCCAACGGACGAGCGGAACCCGCGTCTGGCCTTCGCTGAGGGCTGGGCGGATTACGTGGCGAACGCCCATAAAACCACGCCCACCCGCCCCGATCCCTCCGGTCACGGTTGGCGAGGCAGCGACGGCGACGGCACCGACAGCTCGGGTGAGATCGTGCCCATCGCCGTAGCGAATATGCTCTATCAGATCGACCAGGAGATCGTCAAACAGGGCCACACCGACAACTCTGACCCAGTCAACCAGCGACGCTTCCTGGCGCTGATCTGGAACCCGATCCAGTCGCTGAGCGCGGATGCGAACCTCCAGGTTCCGTATCAACTTTACCGGGCCATTCAAAGCGCCAACCTGGCGGCCTCCGATCTCATCCCGCCGCATGACATCACGCATATCCGCCAGGAAGTGCGGCATGCGTTCGAACAGAACGGCATGGTCTTCACCCGGGGACGGATCCAGGCCGCCGCCCAACGGAGTGCTCAAAACCTGGGCGCTGCCCCGCCCGTGCCCGAAGTATGGCGATTCCAGGTGCGGCCAGTGGATCAGGCTCGGCTGAACGTGGCGACCATGGGACGCATCACCGCCTACCGCATCCAGGCCAGACGCGTTGGCACAGCCGATTTCGTGGATCTGGATCCCATTGTAGAGGTGCCGGAGGGCGACGCAAATCAACGGGCGACGATCGATGTCAACCTCACAGCCGCGCGGCAGGCCGCCGTGCTCAGCAGCAGCGGCCCCCACGACTTCCGGGTGCGCGCTCGGGATGAGTTCGGCGCCTGGGACACCTTCGCCGATGACTTCACCGGC
The DNA here is from genome assembly GCA_013152435.1 of Chloroflexota bacterium. Classification (NCBI taxonomy): domain Bacteria; kingdom Bacillati; phylum Chloroflexota; species Chloroflexota bacterium. The sequence continues at coordinate 2,492 of JAADGJ010000134.1, forward strand.
AACACGGACACGCATGGCACCGGTGTGACCAGCAACGACACCTGGCAGCGCAACCGGCTGCACAGCATCCACGGTGCGGCCATCCACGTGCCATAGGAGGGGTGATTTGGTCCTAGGAGACCTGCTCGGGGGCACATCTCCCGGCGTGCGACATCCGGCCTTCCAGCTCACCATTGGCACGGGCTCGCCCGATGACTGGGTCGAGCGGGTGGTGGCGATCCGGGTGCGCGCCGGGATGGCACCCGCGGCCGACGAGGCGATAATCCGGCTGAACCCGGGGGATCGCCCGGCGGTAGGCGACGCGCTGATCCTGGCGCTGGGATATGAGGGTGGCAACGGGGATCTGGCGGGCGCGCTGGGAGCCGTAGGCGGCGGGAGTGGTGGTCCCACGCAAGTCTTTGCGGGCACCGTGACCTCGGTCGAGCCCACGCTGGCGGGCGTGCGGGTGCGGGCCCGTAACGGCGGCGCCAAGCTGCAGGCGCTGCGCATCGATCAGCTCTACGAGTCGCAGAGCGCGGGGGATATCGTCCGCGATCTGGCGTCCCAGGCGGGCGTGACCGCCAGCACCATCGAGTCGGGCGTCACGCTGCCGGCCTACGTGATCGAGGGGCGCCGACATGCTTACCAGCACGTGGCCGCGCTGGCCCGGATGTGCGGATTCGACGCCTATCTCACCCCCGAGGACGAGCTCGTCTTCGGGCCGTTTACCCGGACGGCGGCCGACCACACCTTCGCCTACGCCGAGGACATCCTGAACCTCGACGTGGACGAGGCAGCCCCAGCCGTGGGACAGGTCATCGTCATGGGGGAGAGCCCGTCCAGCGGCGAGGGAAGCGAGACCTGGCATTGGCTGGCCAGCGATTGGGAGGATTACCGGGGCGCGGCGGGGGATGGCGGCCCCGTATGGCTGATCCAGGCGCGATCCGCTCGCACCCAGGAGGCAGCCCAGGCCATGGCCGACGGCCTGCTGGGCCGGGCGACGCGCGGGGCGATCCGCGGTACATTGCGGGCGCTCGGGCGGCCGGAGGTGCAGGTCGGCGACGCAGTAGAGGTGACCGGGGCGCCGGACGAGGCGCTCAACCGGCTGTACCAGGTTATCAGCGTGCGCCACCGCCTGGACCGGGCCCGCGGCTTTCTCACCACATTGGAGATCATCATAGCCGATAGCAGTTAGCAGTTAGCCGATAGCGAGCAGCCATCTATCATTCGCAGCCTTCCATTCCTCGTTATTTTGTGGAGATGGATACCCAGAAAGGCACTATGAAGGGCTCGAGATGCACGGAGAGCTTAGGACACTAGAGAATCCTCTGCGCCCTCAGCGTCTCGGCGGTTTTCCAGAACAGGAGTCGTCGTGAGCGGATTGATCGAAACCATCCAGGCCATCGTGCAGGAGGAACTGCGCCATCTGTATCTGGCGGAGTTGGGCGTGGTGACGGAACTGCACGCGCACGAGAGCGATAGCGACAAGAACAACTACGCCTGCTCCGTGCGGCTACGGGACAGCGGCCTGGAGCTGCGATTCGTGCCCATCGCCACCTCGCGCATTGGGCTGTGCGCGCTACCCAACGTGGGTGATCTGGTGCTGGTGCAATTCCTGGGCGGCGATCCCAACGCGCCGGTGGTGACAGCCCGGCTCTACAACGAACAGGCCCGGCCGCCTGTCGCCAAGGCCGGGGAGTGGGTGTACGAGTCGCCCGACGATGAGGGAGGCGGCGTGCGCCGGGCGTTCCTGAAATTGCCCAACGGCGCCACGCTGACCTGGGACGACGAGGCCGTCACGCTGGAGACCGGCGCCACCAAGCTCGTCATCAACCACGACGGCGAGGTCGTGCTGGAATCGGCCGACAAGGTGACCATCAAGAGCTCAGGCGACACCGTTGTGGAGGCTCAGGGCGCGTTGAGCATGAAGGCCAGCGGCGACGTATCCCTGGAGGGGATGAACGTGAACATCAAGGCCCAGCTCAGCGCCCAGGTGGAGGGCCAGACATCCGCCACGCTGAAGGGGATCAACGTGGCCATCAAGGGGATCACGGCCTTCTCCGCCGGCTAATCACGCAATACGCAACACCCAATACGGAGCTCGACCCATGCCCGGACCACCCGTGACCATCGGCTGTGCGGTGATGCTAACGCCGGGAGCGGCGGGGCCGCCGGATACAGGCGTGATCACCGTGATCCCGCAGTTCACTGTCACCGCGGGCGGCATGCCCCTGGCCGTGACCGGATCCATCTGTCAGATGGTGAACTCGGTGAGCGGCGTGCCCTACATGCTCCCCATCGGGCCGATCGCCAGCATGGGCGTCACCATCGACGGGCAGGCGTTGGTGCGGATGGGCGATCGCATCCCGTCGGGGCCCGGCATCCTGACCATCCTGGGGCCGCCCGCCGCGCCGTTCATTAACGATCAAAATGCGCCATGATACGCAATACGTAATACGCAATACGCAACACGCAACACGTAATCCGAATTGCGTATTGCGTGTTGCGTAAGTGAGGCTGACTCATGCCAGATGATCATCTCGCATCCGATCTAAGCGTCTACCGCGCCTACCTCGGCGGTGAACGGGAGCGCGGCAGCCCGGATCTGCGCGCCGTGCCCGGCCACCGCGTCCCGCCCGATCAAAAACCGGAGCGCGATCTGGCCGAGGTCGCCGGTGTGGACAACCTGCGTCAGGCCCTGGTAAACCGCCTGCTCACCCGGCGCGGCGAGCTAGCCGACGTCGGCCACCCCGAGTACGGGAGCCGCCTGTACGAGCTGATCGGCCGCCCCAACTCGGCGACCCAGCGCAACCTGGCCAAACTGTACGTGCTGGAGGCGTTGGCTCAGGAGCCGCGGGTGGATCAGGAGGAGATGCAGGTCGATGTCCAGTCCGACCCCCGCGATCGCAACCGGGTGCTCATCGAGATCCGGGTGCGCCCGGTAGGAGAGGACTCGCCCGTGGCGCTACAGGTTCCTTTCAGCTTCGCCGGGGAATGAGGATAAACGACGAATGACGAACGACGGATAGCGAAGAGGCAGAGGCTGTTCATCGTCTATCGTCCATCGTCTACGATGGGAGCCCGAACATGAGCTTTGACCCACAACCGTATGCCGTGATCGTCGATGACCTGCTCACCGCGCTCACCGGTGGACACGTGCGCGAGGCCCACCGGTTCCGTCAGGATACATTCACCTACGAACTGAAGCATTCCTTGGACGAGACCCGCCTGGCCTTCGTCAAGGTCGTCGGCGAGCGTGACGGCGAGTTTTACCTGTTCGAGCGCGGCAAGGATTACGACGTGGTCGCCGGGGCCATCGCCTGGCGGAGCACCGGCGGCAAGCTCCCGGACCTCGGCTCCACGTTTTACGTGAACTATTACGAGACCGGACGCACGTCGCCGCTCACCGACCGGTTCGTGGGCAGCATCACCCGCACCCTGGCCGAGGCGTTCGCTTTAGAGACCGCGCTGCTGCAGCAAGCGCTGAAGGCCGCGTACGACGCGGGGTTTGTGGACACGGCCACGGGCGGCGCGCTGGATCAGGTGGTCGCTATCCTGGGGATCACTCGCCGCTCCGCCCAATACGCGACCGGCGAGGTCGTGTTCACCCGGGCGGCCGGCGTCGTCGGAGACATCGAGATCAAGGCGGGCACCCAGTTACGCACTGCCACCGATCCACCGCTGACCTTCGAGACGACGACGCCCAAGACGCTGCGCGATGGCCAGTTAAGCGTCACCGTCCCCATTCGGGCGACGACCCTCGGCGAGGAGGGGATCGCCCAGCCGAACGAGATCACCATCATGGTCCGCCCCATCGCCGGCATCGCCTCCGTCACCAACCCGGAGGGCACGGCCCAGGGACAGGCCGCGGAGACCGACGAGGAGCTGCGGGCCCGGGCCAAGCAGGCCATCGAGCGCGGGGGCAAGGCCACGCCGACCGCCATCCAGGGCGCGCTGCTCGGCATCTCGGGCGTGCGCTCCGTCGATCTGCGCGAGGAGTTGCGGACGGACCCCGGCCGCGTGCAGCTCACGGTGGACTGCGATGAGGCGGTCGTGGGGGAGGTGCTGGCCACGCTGGATGCCACCCGGCCGGCGGGCATCCGCATCGATCACAACCTGACGGAGCCCACGGTCGAGGGCGAGGGTGGCGGCGTCGCCCTGACCACCATCCCGGCGGAGGTGCGGCTCTGGGTGAGCCTGAGCGCCCCGGACGCGCCGCAGGAGACGACGGCTCGCATCCTGACCAACGTCCGAGAGGCCGTGTCGGCGTATCTGGACGGACTGAAGGTGGCCGAGCCGCTGGCGTACAACAAGCTGGTGAGCCTGGCCCTGGGCGTAGACGGCGTGGAGGACATCGCCGAGCTGCGCATCCGCCGGCTGGACAAGACGCCGCCCGAGGAGTTGGGCGCCGGACAGAGCCTCCCGGCCGGCGCGGGCGAGAAGATCACCGTGGCGGCCAGCGCGCTGAGCGTGGAGGCGGCGGGCGCGCCCGTCTACCTGGATATCACCGTGACCTTCAGCGCCGTGGCCGCCGGCACCACGGATGCCACCGAGGCCACGCGATCGGTGCTGTTGACGTACCTGGACGGGATCAGCGACACCGTCGGCCTGACGGAGATCTGGCAGGCGCTGGAGGACGCCGGGCACACGCCGTCTCACATCCTGGCCACCGCCGAGTACAGCGCCAGCGGCGCCTCCGTCACTCGCGAGCTCGCCGACGGCACTGCCACGCCCGCTCCCTCCAACCAATTCAAGATCGCCGCCAACGAGCGGGTGGTGTTGAGGACGGTGGAGGGGAAGACGTGAGCACGCAACACGCAATACGCAACACGCAATACGCAACACGCAATACGCAACACGTAATACGTATTGCGTACTCCGTATTGCGTAATGATTATCCGATGAGAGTGGATCATTTCAATGGCTAAACGCGATGCCATCCTCTCCCGCTTCCCCGATTTCATGGAGGCGCGGGATCCGCAAAAGCTCCTCTACCGGGTCGTCGAGGTGCTGGCCGAGCCGTATGAGCGCCTGGATCGACAGCTGGTGGAGGTCATGTGGGCGCATTGGGTCAACCGGGCACTCGACGTGCGCGACCTGGAGCGGATCGCCGCGCTGTATGGGATATCCCGGTTCGACGGCGAGCCGCGCGAGCGGTTCCGGCAACGGCTGAAGGCGCTGGTGCGCATCTACCTGGAGGGGATGGCGACGCCCGCCGCCGTGCTCCAGGTGGCCGCCGCCACGTTGGGCCTGGACATCTGGGATCGGGATGGCCAGCCGCGCCTGATCCCGGGCACGACGCCCGGCATCACCCTCGCCCGGGCCGCCGATCGGACGGAGCCCCTGATGCTGGTGGAGACGCCTTGGAAGCCGGTGGAGCCGCCCCCGGCCGTGTGCGTCAACGGCCAGCGCCTGGGCCTCCATCAGGACGACTTCGAGCCAGTGATCCCCACCATCGTGGTTATCGGGATCGAGGACCGCACGGTGGAGCCGGTCATCGCCAACCTGACCAACGGCCAGGTCATCGGCTACCTGGGCACCGTGCCCGACGGCCAGCGGCTGGTGATCGCCCCGGACGGCACCGCCCGCCTGGAAGGCCGCGACGTCTCCGACCGCCTGTTCTCCATGCGGGGTGGCTTCTACGATCGGGACGCGTTCGATCGGGACCGGACGCGTTTCGTCCTGCGTCGGCCACGCGGCGCCTTCGACCTGGCCGGCGTCGGCCACCCGGATTATCGCTTCGCCACCCGCCCGACCCAGGTGGAATCGCCCCATCTGCCGCGCGGCGACTCCGACTGGCACGTCACCGCCACCATCGGCCGCTTCGGACGTACCGCCTACGGCCGCTGCGTGTGGGACGCGCCCGACCCGGCCCGATTTCGCCAAGGCTCATTCGACGGGACGGCGTGGGACGCCTCGATCTTTCAACTGGAGCCCTCCCTGAGCGTGCAGTTCCGCTGGCTGGAGCGGGAGCGGGCCACGTTCGAGGTCCGGGTCCCCTGGTCGCTGATCCAGCGCGGCCCAGAGCGGGTCGAGCAGGACGGCTGGGCCTATGTGGTCGATCCCGACGCGGGGAGCCTGGAGGTGCGCACGGTGGAACGGCTGCGCTTCCAGCTATACAGCCGGGAGGTCGCCGCGGGGGAGACTGTCGCCCTCGGCGGGAACAGGGCTGAGGGCGCCCGCGGCCCCACCACCGGATATTTCGCGCTGGTGCGCGCCCGACCGGGCGCGGTGAGCAGCGCCGACCCCTCTCATGCAACCGTCGCGCTGGGCCATCGGGGAAGTCCCATCTACCTGGATGATTCGACGGCCACGCTGGATCGGCTCCCGGAGGGGTTGGAATACCTCGCCCTGGTGCGCACGGCGAAGGCCGACGCCACATCCGACGCGGATGCCGTCGTGCAATTGAGCGACGCGACACAGGCGACCACGCTGTACGTGGCCTACGATGCGCTGGCCGTGGCGCTGCCCAATTGGCTGCGCGGCCAGGAATGGAAGAAGGTGCGCCGTACCATCGAGGCGACGCGGGAGGCTACCGCTTACACTATGTCGCTGGGGACCACACCCTGCACGCTGGCCTGGCTGGAGTGGGTCGGCGAGCCACCCCAACCGCCGCAGCGATTGCTGGCGGCCGATCGAGCGGGGCAATTGTACGTCCTCGATCCGGCCGAGCTGAGACGGTTAGCGCAGGGGGAGCCGGGGGCCAGCGAATCCGAGGTGGAGCTGGCTCGCGTGCCCGTGGGCCAGGGGGCCTGCCACATCGAGTTGCTCACCCGCTATCACGCGCCTGACCGGCCGGGCGAACGCAACCTGGCCTACGTGGTCTGCGCCGAGGCGGACGAGGTCACCGTGGTGGACCTGGAGGTCGTCGAGCGGCTGATCGTGCAGGACCCGGCCGTGACGCCCGAGGATGCCGTCGTGGCCACCATC
>JAADGJ010000135.1 GCA_013152435.1 Chloroflexota bacterium
TGGAAGCCTCTTCAGAGCCCTCTCTGGACGTCAGAAAGCTCCCTGCATACGCAAGGAGCCGGTTCAAAACGCCAAAGTCCAGGGAGGGGCGCTAGCCCCTCCGGGCCTCCCTGTCTTGGGGAATCTGGACCTTGGCCGCTCAAGCATTAGAGCATTGAAAGGCCCAGGAGAAGGCAGAGGCGGTCGGCGCCCCATCTTTCCTCCCAGGAAATCGATACCACGAGGAGGGCGGCTTTCCATAGCCGCCCGATAGATAGGGAGCAGATTATGGAAACCTGCCCTACCGCTTGGGCTTTCCATAGCGCAAAGGGCATGTTTTGAATGAGCAATGTGCAGGATCGCCCAAGGCCACACGAAGCGACACGCACGGAGGGAACAACACGAAGCACTACAAGCGAGAGAGGGCTCGCGAACGCCAGGAACGCAGATAACGCCGACGCTGCACGGGATCGGTGATGTGAGCCGCCTTCGACCACACCTCAGCCCGAGCCCGAGAGAGGGCCATGCAAGCCTCCTGGCGCCGCCCCAGCGCAGCCAGCACACGGCTGTGGGCCAGGTACACCCGTTCCTCCGGTCCCTCAATGCATCCCTGCTCCTGCAAGAGCGCAACCGCCTGCGCCGTACACGCCAGCGCCGCCCCCGCGTCTCCCGTCATCAGGCGAGCCAGCCCCAAAGCAGCCAGGCCCAGGATACGGCCATGCACCAACCCCGCCTCCCCAGCGATCCGCACAGCTTCCTCAGCCCATCGCAGGGCCTCCGCCGGCTCCTCACGCTCCAGATGCCATCCTGCCAGGACGTTCAACGCCGTCACCTGCCCATAACGATCGCCGATCTCCCGTGCCATCTCCAGCGACCGCTCCACGGCCGCCCGGGCCTCCTCGAATCGCCCCTGGCCGATCAGCGCCTGCGCCAGATGTGCCAGCCCCTCCACTAAACCGCTCTTATACCCGATCTCCTCCTGAATGGCCAACGACTGACGGATGAACGACTCCGCCGCAGCATAATCGCCCATCGCCAGCAGGACCATCCCGGAGTTCCCCAACGCCGAGGCCTCCCCTCGCCGGCTGCCGGTGGCCCGCTGGAGCCCCAGGGAATCGGCATAACAGGCCAGGGCCGCCGGATAATCACCCCGCAGATAATGCAGATTCCCCAGGTTGTTCAGGGCATACGATTCGGCCGGCTGCGATCCGATCTCCCGCGCCAGGGACAGCGCCCTCGTCAGGTATTGCTCCGCCTCGGGCAGCCGATTCAGCCGGGTATGGAGGATCCCCATGTCCGTCAGATCCTCCGCCACGCGAGCCAGCAGCCCCAGCTCCGAGCGGATGGACAACGCCTGCCGGCGATAATCGAGGGAACGCTCGTAGTCGGCGATCAGGTAGTACGCGTAGGAGAGCACGCTGAGCACCTCGCCACGCGCGGCCGGATCGGCCGGCTCCAGCGCCAGGGCCGCAAGGAGCGGCTCCATCGCTGCCTGATACTCGCCGCGGAAGTAATGGGCGAAACCGAGCTGGGCCAGCAGGCAGGAGCGAGCGGAGGCATCGTCCATGCGCTCCGCCAGGGCGATCCCCTCCTCCGCCGTGGCGATGGCCTCCTCATACCGGCCGTCCAGGTTCAGATAACGAGCCCGATGAATCAACGCCTGCAGGCGCAGCCCATCATCGCCGCTCTCCTCGGCCAGGGCAGCCATCTCCGCCAGATCCGCATCCCGATCCGCCAGCCGCCCCTGGAGAAAGCGGAGATGGGCCCGATCAGCCAGCATCCGTCCACGCTGCGCCAGACAGGTGGGATCCGAGCAGGCGGGATCCAGCTGGTGCAGCAACGCCAGCGCCCGACTCTGATACTCCTCAGCCTCCTGCCACGCGAACAACTCGGTGGCCTGTTGAGCCGCCTGCGCGTAATAGCGCAGCGCCTTCGCCACCTCGCCGCCTGCGTCGAAGTGATACGCCAGCGTGGCCGCCGCATCCGGCCGAAGCTGCTCCCACGCCCGGCCGGCCCGCCGATGCAGCAACTGACGCCGCACCGGGCTGAGCCCCACCTCCACCGCCCGCCGGGTGAGATCGTGCTGGAACCGATAGCCGGACGCCTCCTCCACCAGCAGCTGTCGGGCCACCAACTCGTCCAATCCGTCCAGGGTCTCTAGCTCCCCCCGCCCCGCCGTCAGCCGCACCAGGTCGAAGTCAAAGGACGTCCCCAGGATGGCGCCGGCCTCCAGGATCTGCCGGGCCCGTGGGCTGAGGTGGGACAGGCGCGCCTCCAACGCCTGCCGGACGGGATCGGACAGGGGGAAATTCTCCAGATGAGTCAGGTCCGCCAGCGGCTGGTTCGCCTCCAGCAATGCCCGCACCGTCTCCAGAAGATAGAAGGGATTGCCCCCCGTAGCCTGCTGAAGACGGCGAGCCAGCGCCTCATCGCCGGGGATCGGGCCCACCAGATGGCGCAGCAGCCGCAGGACGGTCTCCGCATCCAGCCCCGTCAACCCCAACTCGGAGAGCCTTCCCGCCCGGGCCAGGCTATGCCGCAGCCCGCCCAACGCGTCGGCCTCCTCGCACCGGTACGCGCCGAGGATTAGCAACCGCCGCCCGTGAATCCGGCACGCCAGGTAGGCCAGCCAGTCCAGGGTGGCGCTGTCCGCCCAATGGAGATCGTCCAGACACAACAGGACCGGCCGAGGGCCATCCGCCAGCCCCAGAACGATCCGACAAAGCGCCTCAAACAGCCGAGGACGGGCCTCCTCGGGCTCCGAGGGCAACAACCGTGGAAGATCCGGGATCCGTTCCTGCAATTCGGGCAGGAGCCTGGAAGCCTCCGCCAGCCAAACCGGTGAGACAGTGTGAAGGAGGGAAGGGATCGAAGCCGAGGAGCTTCCACCATCCCCCCGGCCTCGTTTCCCGTCGCTCAGCACAGGACGCAAAGCCTCGACCAGGGGCTGATAGGGGGTCGTCCGGGCGCCGAAGTGCCCCGTCCCCACCAGGACCAACGCCTGCCCCTGCAGACGGGTGGCGAAGTCCTGCATCAGGCGCGACTTGCCGATGCCGGCCTCGCCTGAGATCAGGACCACGCCGCCATGCCCCGCCCGGGCGCGAGCATACGCCTGCTCCAGAAGCTGCCACGCCTCATCACGCCCCATCAGGGGAACTTCCAGGCTGGGGAGGGTCGTCCAGGCGGGGGAGACCACCGGACGCTGCAACGGAGGCGGATGTCCATCCAGGATCTCCTGATAGATGGCCCGGGTCTCCGGAAGCGGGCTGACCCCCAGCTCTCGCTCCAGGACGGCGACACAGCGCTCGAACTGGCGTAGGGCGGCGCCTCGATCGCCGACGGCGGCGTACAGCGCCATCAAACGGCGGTGCACATCCTCAGCCAGCTCATCCGTCTCCAGATAACGTCGGGCACAGGCAATGGCCGCGTCGTATTCCCCTCGCGCCGTCCATCCCTCCAGAAGCGCCTCCAACGCCTCCAGGTAGATCCGCTCCCAGGAGCGGCGCTCCTGAGCAGCCCACATCTCGAACTCGGGATTGGCAGGCAGGGAGAAGTCGGCGAGGAAGGGTCCGCCATAGAGCTCTACGGCTCGCTGAAGGGCCTCCAGATCCTCGACCTCTCGGAGAGGCTGAGGCTCGCGAGGCAGTGCAACACGCCATCGTTCGAAAGATGCCGTATCCGACCACACCCGGCGCGGGTCCAGGGCGACAAAATCTTCTGACGTCTGGAGGATCTCCGGATCGGGGAGAGCCCGACGAAGATGGGTTAGCAGATGGGTGAGGTTGCGGCGAGCCGAGGACTCCGGGACATTGGGCCAAAACAGGAAGCAGAGACGTTGTCGGGAGACCGGCTGCAGATGAGCAGCCAGGCGATAAAGCAGGGCTCGGGTCTGGCGGCGTGGTACGGTGAGAAGATCCCCACCCCAGAGCACTTTGGGTGGACCCAGCAGGTAGACCTTCAGGTCCGCTACGCCTTCAGCGGCGGGCAGCATCGTCTCCGGCTGGATGGACATGGCACACTCTCCGCCCGTTCGACGCCTGGAAGGAGCCCCATGAACGCAAGAGACAGCACCACACGTGAACGCGCCGACACGGAGGCGCGGATATCCTTCCCCCACGCCCACGGTTCCGTGCAGAACTGCCACGCATGCAACGTCGGTTCATTATAGCACACAAGAGCCCCATCGAGCCGGAGGAATGCGCCGGCTTCTATCCTCCACCTTACCTAGACGGGCATATTCCAAAAAGGATGTGCGGAGGGACGGCCGCCCCTCCGCACATCTCTCGGGACGCGAGGACACGCGCCCTCGTTCTCATCGAAACATCAGCGGCAGATACGTGGGATCGCCCACCTGAAGATCGACCCACAGCGGCCTCGTCATCACCCCTTCGTACAGGGCATAGACCACAAGCCGATACCGCCCAGGTGAGATCCCCTCCGTGTCCCAGGTCTCCTGGATCGGCTGGCTCGCGCCCGGAGCCAGCCGATTCGTATCCCGGATCCGATCCAGGACAATATCCCCCGCGGCGTTGTACGCCTGCAAGGTCACGGTTCCGCTGATAGGAACCGTCCCTGTGTTCCGGAAGGTGAAAGCGATGGCCACATCGTCTCCCGGATGGAACGCGAAGGGGCTGACGTTCAGATCGGTGAGCTCAGCATCGGCAAGGCCCAGCCGGAAAGGCACAGCCTCGCTGTCCAGTAGATTGCCGTCGAAGTCACGCAGCTCGACGTAGATCTCGTAGTCACCGGGGGCGAAGCCGGTGCTATCCCAGCGCAGAGGGAAGTAGGCCTGTGTCCCCACCTCCCCCAGCCGCCGCAGCAGCAGATCGTCCACCATCTCCTTGGAGTCCTGCTCCCTGACCACCGCACTGACGATCGCGTCCTGGCGGTCGCCGGTGTTATTCACCCACAGATGGGCGATCACGGACGCCCCCTGTGCGTAGGCATCGTCGGCCTCCAGGGCAGCCACCGTCACCGTGGAGAGGGTATAGGTAATGGCAAAGGTGTACGACTTGTAGAACCGGCCTTCCTGGGTTGAGTCATTATAGAGGAAAGGATAGACCACGATGGTCAGCGTACGGCTGCCGTCCGGGTGCTTGGTGACCTCCCACGAGAAGGGCTCCTCCGGCCACCAACCCTCGCCCTCACCATCCGACCGGGATGATTCAGCCGGCCGGGACGCGTCCATCTCCTCGAGCCCGCCCGGGATCTTCAGCCCAGGAACGGGGGTCGGCTCCGATCGCCAGGTCTGGACCACCTCCTGCACCCGATACCCCGGGGCCAGGGATTGCTGGACGGCGAAATAGGGAACGCGAGGGCGATTCGGTTCGATGAGCAGGCCACCGCCCGGGATGTGAGGGTAGTCGAACCCGCCGATGGTCACCACCTCGTAATCGGGGACCTCGACCTGGACCGTGGTCGGTGGCTCGGCCGCGGGGGCCGTCGCCGGAGTTTGCCGGCTGAGCGAGACGTAACCGCTGCCCAGCTTTGGATCTCCATACAGGTGATATTCTGAGGCCCAGTAATCCCCGTAGGTCCCACTCAGGTGGACTTTCAGATCACGGAAGACCTCCCCGACGCTCCTGTATCGCAGCCGGTCCTCCCAGTTTTGGAAGAACCAGAGACATGCCTCGTTGTTCGTCATGCGGGGCGAGACCTCCGTGGAGCCGATGTACACCGCGGTGCGGTTTTCGAGAAACGCCTCGGCGATACCCGTGTTCGGCGCGCTCGTCTCATAGCGGCCGGCGCTACAGCAGCAGGCGAAGGCAAAGGGGTTGCGTCCCCCGAAGTTGAGGGGAAAGTCCCAGTCATCCACCACGTCGGACCAGCCTCGCTCGTTGCAGTGGTCGCGATAGAAGATCAGGTCGCGGCCAGCTACGTCGTTGGCGAACTTGGTAGACGGCCGTTGCCCGGAGTTCAGCACCTCACGCACCTTCCACTCAGTGACGGTGGAGAAGCGATCGTCGAGGACGTCGGCGATGTCGTCCGCGTTTTGCTCGAAGGCCTCCACGCCATCTCCATCGCCGGCCACGACCAGGGCACTGTTATGCAGCAACAGGAAGCCGGAATGGCCGTTGCGAAGATTAATGCTGGTCTCGATGGGGATACGCAGATCGGCGGCGCTGTCCCCGATGATCCGGGCCACGATCAGCTCCGGGTCCACCCAATTACCGCTCGTGTTCCCATACTTCAGGTCACTCCAACGGACCGTGCCCGCGTCGCCGTGAGACGTGGTGTAGGCAGGGAGGATCTCTTCCTCGCCAACGAGTAGCAGATAGCCGTTGGAGAGGAAACCCTCCGGGGTCCCATCGCTGCCCATCATGTCCCGACCCCAATCGAGTATCACGGAGCGGACATCATCGGCGGCGGCGCTATGGACGGCGTCCAGATATCCCAAGATCCCCGATTTATAGAAGGCCAGCTCGGCCATATCACCCAGCAGAGCGTTGACATCGGCCGTGGGATTGAAGGTGAACAGAGCGTCGGGCCGAGTGACCAACAGGTAATCCGATGCCTGGCGGGCACGGGCCACAGCCTCGGCCAGCGTCTCGCCACCCGTGGTCAGGAAGGCCGGGCGATCGAAGGTCTCGTGATAAAAGCCCCAGAGATCGAAGAGTTCCAGAGGTTCCCCACCTATTGCATAGTCCACATCATCAGGATAGAGGATGGGGATGACGTCGTAGCTAATCCGAGCGGAACGACCGGGGCGTATCACGACGGTGGACGAGCCTCCCGTACCCAGGTCGAGCGTCACATCACAGCGCCTGGTTGCATCGTCGTAGTTGCTGGTCAAGACATAGCTATGCCCATCCCGACCGACCGCCTGGAACCCGACCAGATGATCCTCAATGGCATCCAGCGAGACATCAAGCGTCCCCGTGTTCGTTATCCAAAGGGTCACCCTGAGGCGATTATCGACACGGGTCACCGTACGCTGCACATCCAGGCGGCGCTCCCCCCGCTCGATCCGCACCGTCCGGCTGTCCTCTGCCCGCGATCCATCGCTCGCGTAGGCCACGGCTCGAACCGTGTACGTCCCCGTGGACATCCCGCTGATGTCCCAGGAATATTCGTGCCCATAGTCGCTCGAGGAGGAAGGGTAGGATGTATGGACCAACTCCCCATCGATGTAAAACTCGACGCGATTCACGGGATCGGTGGTCTCGGTACAGCGGCGAGCGGGCTGAGGCGGGACGCCGGGAGGTGGATCCAGGAACCCGGAGGAGCCGCAATGCCAGCCGTGCTCCGCAGCGTAGACCTCGATGTCCAACACGGCGCCCGGCGGGACAGCCCACCCGCTGATGTAGATCGTGTGATCTGGCGCGGGGGCGATGATCCACATATCCATGGGCGGATTCTCATCCGGCGGGATGAAGGGGGAGGATGCCTCTCGCACCGCATCGTGGATGTCCACAGCGCGAACCAATAGTTGATGCTGCCGGAAGAAGTCGGAGCGACGGAAGCCCATGACAGATGGCGCCAGCAGCATGCTGGCCTCATCCCCACCGGAGTGATCGGAGCCGATCAGCTGATCATCGATGTAAAAGTCAACCCGCTCGATGCCGTCCTCATCGAAAGCATCTACTTCGATCTGGTAGTATTCGGCCTCCGTGGGCAATCGAACGACGCGCAGCTGTGAGATGACCGGCTCCTGGTTGTCAGGCTTCGCCGCGGTTCTGAAGTAACCGCTTTGGCTGACGACGCGCCTCCCGGCAGCATCGGTCGATTCCACCCGATAGCGGTAAGTGGTGCTGGCCACCAAACCGCTGAGCACGAGGCGGTGCTCGGTGACGCGGCTCGCGTCGCTCACCTGGTCGGTGAAGAGGACAGCCCGCTGGCTGTAGCGGACCACGCTGTCGGCTGAGATGTTGGTCGTCCAGGTGATCACGGCGGAGGTGGCGGTGATCTCAGACACCCTGGGACCCGCTACGATCCTCAATGCCGGAGGGATGCCCGTGGATGTGGGGGTCGGCGTCCTGGTGGGAGTGCGCGTCGGTGTGGCAGTGGGCGTTGGCGTCCTAGTGGGAGTACGCGTCGGCGTGGCGGTGGGCGTCGGGGTGTCGGTGGCGGGCAGGTGGTACTGCACGACCAGATAGGGACGGCCGCTGGTCGCGTTCTTGGAGCGGAAGTAGCGGTAGTGATAGTACTTAGCACCGCCCGTCTCCGGTCCCCGGAGCTCGAACCCATAATTGGGGGCCTGGCCGAAGTCCTTTCCCTTCCAGTAGTTCGCTACCAGCGCCGTCACATCCCAGGTGTACCACCCTATTGTGAGACCTACCGAGCGAGATATGGCCGGGACGGTCTTCGGCCCCGGCCAATAGAGCGGACAACCCCAATTGGCCGTCACCTGCCGGAGCTCGATATTCACGGGGCTAGCGCCCCACGCATCGTATAGGTAGGCATAGAAGGTGGCGGAGTCGATGATGGCATCGGCCGGGATGCTGGAAAGGTGGAAACCAACGAAGGCCCGCTGGTACTCCGTGCCGAATTCGCTGCTGTTATATTGCACGGCCAGCTTCGCACTGGTGCAATAGCTGGTGCTGGGTGCGACGGAGTAAACGTAGGTATCAATGTAGGGCTGCTGGTTGTAGGTGCCTTCCGGCCCTGCTGCGGGGATGATCACCGTGTGGAGAGCGTCATCTGAGAGGCGGGTATGTTCGTCGCCCCCGGCCGGCGGCGCCCGGGTACCGTCCAGGTACGCAGGACGCGCCTCAGCGGATGGCCCAAGCATCATCGTCGTCACCAAGGTGACAAACAGGAGCAGAAAGGCGGTCGCCAGGATGGGGGAGCGGCTCCTCATGGCTGACTATCCTCCTCTTTTTTTGCGAAGCGATTCCATGAGCGCGACCCCGTATCCCCGGGCAGCCTAGAGAGGAAAACGCGGACAGAGGTCTCGTCTATGCCGTTAAATTGATGCGGATATAATCCTACGGCCAGAACCGATACACGCGAGGTCGATACTTCGAGGGCTATCGTGAGGTACAGGATAGTACCAAATGTCACCTTAGTCAAGCGAGCGGGTGGGTGCTCGCCTGGCTGATAGGCAACGATCGCACGCGCCACACATGCACCAGGGGCTTATCGGCATCGGCCAGAGGCTCGAGGATATACAACAGCCCCCGCTCCCGATCGAACGCGGCCGCACCTACGTGGTACTTTTGCTGATCAGAACGGCATACGGCTGTGGCTCCCACGTTTCCATCTCCCCTCGAGCCACCGCGGCCAGATCGGCGGGATCATACAGGAGCCGACGTAGGCGTGCTGGTGGGCGTAGGAGTAGGACCTGCGACGTGCCATCCCCGCAGGATGAGTGGGAGATAGCGTCCTCGGCTCAGAACGGGTGTCCCAACCGACGTGGGAGTAGGCGTAGCCGTCGGTGCCGAGATGGGCGTCGGAGATGGCGTGGAAGTCGGTATGCTCGTCGGCGTGGAAGTGGGCGCCTCCTCAGCTCCTTTCCAGCGATAGTAGAAGATGTTCAGCAATGGGACGAACTCGGCGCTGGCCTTTCGATCCCCGGCCGCCGTAGGATGGCTGTCCCAAGCATCCGAGCCATAGGCGGAGAAGTTGTTGTCCACCGTCTGAATGTGTTGCACCGCGCCGCCCCACCAGCGATGGTGATTACCGCTGGCCCAGCCCAGATCGTTGGTATTGCGGTTGCCCCCATTGCTGGTGAGCACGTTGTAGAAATCGAAGACGGCCACGTTATTGTAGGGATATCCGTCTAGCCAATCGTTCACCAACCAGTTGTTGAAGGCACGGGCGTTGGCCGCGTGGGCGGCATCGGTGCTGTTGGCCACCAATGGCGGCGCAGTGATCACAATGAAGAGCTTGTCCTGGCGGGTGGCGAAGTATTCCAGGATGTCGTTGTAAATCCCCTTGGCGTTGGCCACGGTCATGTATTCGGAATAGGCATCCTGGCCGCGCAGGGGGTTATCTCCGGTGGTGGGCGGATCGTTCGGATTGCCCCCCAGGTGAGAATTCGGGAAGCAGGATTTGAACATGATGATCTCGTTCTCGCCGCCAGGATCAGTGGCGAGGCGAGAATACGAGGAATGCTGGCCGCTCTCGGCGTACAAAGCAGCCATGTAAACATCGCGACGGGGGCCGCGGAACCAGTTCCACCAGTGACCGATGTCGGTGGTGTCGCCAATGCTATCCGGCCCCCAGCCGTAGTTGGTGTCGCTGACAAAGTAGTTGTTATCCCGCAGGGCGATGCCCAGGCCGCCATGATCGTCCGCCAGCCAGTCCTCCCCGGTGGAGTGGTGGATGAAGATGAGCTTGACCGGGCGATCCGGCGGATTAGGGTTGTCAGATCGAGCGATGCCGGGGGTTGGAGACGCATCGAGTGAGCAGCTGGGAGCGGCCAGGGCCAGATCCACGAGCAGCATGAGGAGAGCCAAGGTCATTACTGAGATCACAATCCCAGCACCGCGCATCTCACGTCCTCCCGAGGAACATGCAGGCCATTAGGTGAGTATAGCACCGTCGCCAGAGCGTTGTATGCCTGTAGGGCCACAGTTTCGCTTGGAACAGGCAAACAAGAGCTCCCGTAAGCACACGGCCCTGCGTCCCCATCACATATCTGACCGCCTCGTAAGGGCGACGCATGCGTCGCCCTACCCGGTGGCACGTATTCGTCCACTGAGCCGAAGGCCATCCGTTGGCAGCTTATGGCAATGTAGCCATCGCCTAGGGGTCCAGGCAGGCGATGGAGGTCGCTGTATCACCGATTCGCCCCGCAGGAGGGTGTAAAGCTCGATGAGCTGGCGATGCACGCCCTTCGCATAAGCGCTCAAACGCTACCGTGTCAGACCAAACATCATCGGGACGGAAAGCGATATCGTCTTGACGAATGAGCAATATCTCTGACGTGGGAAGGGCGTGATCCAGGTGACTTAGCAGCCGACTGAGGTTTCGACGAGCGGTGGATTCCGGCACATCGGGCCAGAGGAGGAAGCAGAGCTGCTCACGGGGTACGGGCTCCAACCGGGCGGCCAGGCGATACAGCAGAGCGCGTGTCTGTCGCCGTGGGATGGTCAGAGGATGGCCTCTCCACGTCACACGAGGGGGCCCCAACATGTAGATACAGAGCGGCTCCATCGGGGCTGCGCCACGTCCTCGGGTTTCCGGTCGGATAGACATGATCTGCCCCGCCATCTCTTCATAAGCAATATGGCATGAAGCATACTTCTATTGTACATGGAATTGAGGTAAATGACCAGAGATGGAAATAGTGTAACTGTTCAGAATGACAGAAACGATCAGAGATCTTATATGAGAGGACAGTGGGCCGGGCTTCCACGCCCGGCCCCTGGCAGCATGGGAGTTACTGTTTGATTGATCGCCCTAAGAGTGTGTCTGAGAGATGCCATTGCTTCTGCCGTGGGGAGGCCCGGAGGGGCGGAGCCCCTCCGGAAAAAGCCCTTCTTCTGCCTTCAACCTGCCTGACCTCGGCCTGGGCCCTTCGGAAAGGGCCGAGAAAGGCAGGTGCAGGCCGGAAAAGTGGGGTTTTCCGTGGAGGGGAGATCCCCTCCACACCACCCCCTGTGGAGTTGGTGGTTGAGGGAGACCCCTTAGACACCTTGCTGGTAAATTTTCAGACACGCTCTAACCGCCCCGGCTCACAGATAGACGGCGGATAAATCCCTTTATCTGACCCCGACCTGGATCCCCATCGGGATCGGGGATAGCAGGCCAAAGGAATGAAAGCCGGCCATCATCGGCGATGCGGCGAGCCGCCGCTCATC
>JAADGJ010000136.1 GCA_013152435.1 Chloroflexota bacterium
CTCGTTGCGGGAGATTCGCTCATCCAGCGATGGCCTTTATGATCGAGTGGACGCCACGGTCGGGCTGCGCCTGCCGCCGGACATCGAGCGGGCCGAGCTGGAACAGGCGATCCGCTCGGCCGCGCCCCAGGCGCCGGATTTGGAGGTCACGATCTCGTTCCGTGGGTATGAGCCGGCCTACCGTGCGCCCAAGAACACCCCATTAGTACGTGCCTTCCTGGCGGCGATTCGAGAGCACGGCGGCCGGCCGGGGTTCAAAATCAAGACCGGCACCAGCGACATGAACGTCGTGGGGCCGGTCTGGGGATGTCCCATCGTCGCCTATGGCCCGGGCGACTCCAGCCTGGACCACACGCCGGAGGAGCATATCGAGCTGGAGGAATACCTGCACGCCATTGAAGTATTGACAGACGTGCTCCAGCGACTGATGCGGGAAGCCCCACCAGAGCGCGCCTGAAATACAAACAGGCACCGGCTGAAAGCCCGGTGCCTGTTCCTTATAAGAGGGTGCGACGCATTCCAGTCTCACAATCCCATGTATTCTCGGAACCGGCCGTACGCCTCCTCCCAAGCGGCCGTGTCCTGCGGCTCGTACTCCTCCGGCGCCACGGAGCGACGCACGATCTCCCGCAGCTCCTGCAGCGAGCCGATCTCCCCCTGGCCCATAGCCTGAATCAACACGTTGCCCGTGGCCGTGGCCTCGATCGGCCCGGCGATCACCGGCAGTTTGGTGGCGTTGGCGATGAACTGACAGAGCAACTTGTTCTGAATGCCGCCGCCCACGATGTGCAACACCTTCAACGGCCGGCCGCGCAGGCGGGCCAGCGTGTCCGCCGTGTAACGGCACTTCAGAGCCAATCCCTCCAGCGCGCAGCGCAGGATAGCCCCCCGGCTCTCCGGCACCGGCTGCCCCGTCGCCTGGCATCGCTCCTGAATGACCTTAGGCATGTCCGTCGGGTTCAGAAAGGCCGGATCGTCCGGATCCACGAACGAGCGGAACGGCTCGGCCTCCGCCGCCATCCGGGTCAGCTCATCCCAGCTCGTCGCCTGGCCATCCTCTCGCGCCCAGATGCGCCGACACTCCTGCACCAGCCACAGGCCGGTGATGTTCTTCAGGAAGCGATAAGTGCCATCTACGCCACCCTCGTTGGTGAAGTTCGCCTCCTGCGCCTCCTGGGTCAGGATCGGCGTCCGCACCTCAATACCCATTAACGCCCAGGTGCCCAGGCTGATGTAAGCCCAATCCTCGCCCCGCGCGGGCACCGCCGCCACCGCCGACCCCGTATCGTGGGACGCCGGCGCGATCACATCTACATTGACTACGCCCGTCTCCTCCGCGATGTGGGGCAACAGCCGACCGATCCGGGTGCCCGGCTGGATCACGGGCGTGAAGATCCGACGCGGCAGCCCGACGCGATCGATCAGCTCCCAGGCCCAATCGCCCGTGCGGGGATTATGACATTGCGTCGTCGTGGCGTCGGTGAACTCCACCACCCGCTCGCCCGTGAGGAAGTAATGGAACAGGTCGGGCATCATCAGGAGCTGATCGGCCACCTCCAACTGCGGCGCTCCTGCCCGTTTCAGCGCGATGAGCTGATACAGCGTGTTGATGGGCATGAACTGGAGGCCGGTCTGCTCGAAGATGGTCTGCCGCCCGATCTCGGCCACCACCGAGTCCATCACGCCCTCGGTGTACGGGTCCCGGTAGGCGATGGGGTTCCCGAGCAGGCTGCCATCCCGCCCGATGAGGCCGAAGTCCACGCCCCATGTGTCCACGCCGACGCTGCTCAGCCCCCCCTCGCCACGGCCGGCCCAGATGCGCAAGGCCTGCAGCAACTCCCGGAAAAGCCCCAGCACATCCCAATGCAAGTAATCCGGAAGGCGGATCATGGGATTATCGAAGCGATGGATCACGTCCAGGCTCAGCCGCTCGCCGTCAAAGCGCCCGAGGATGGCACGCCCATTCGACGCGCCCAGATCGAAGGCCATGTAATTCTTTTGTGCTGCCATCGGATACCCCCTTGCTGGCATGAGGTGATAATCCACGGAGAGGGACTACGCTCTCTATATAGTCGAGGTAGACACGGATATTATATCATGTAGCGGGATATCCTGCGAGTATATTAGTAAAGGGTAGCGCATCCTTTTCGGTGGAAATTTGGCGGGAGGCTTGGAGGGGCGCCAGTCCCTCCCTCAAGTTTGGCCTTTCGGGTAGCGGAGGGCAATGCCCTCCGCTACCCGCACAAGATACTGAGAGTAATGCGGCAAAGAAAGCCGTATGTCTGGCCATCAAAGGAAAAGGCCAAAGTCCAGGGAGGGGCGCCAGCCCTTCCAACAAACAAGCACCTTTTCCGCCTTTCACCTGCCTCCCTCGGCTCCATCCCTCGGATAAGGCCGAGAAACGGCAGGTACGAGGCGGGAAAAAAGAAATCCGGCTTCTGCCGGAAGCTGGGTTTCTTTAGGGTCTCTTCACCAACGAATCTTTCGATTGATGTAAGGACAAGCATGTCGTATACTTCTCTAGTATCGCGCGACGGAGGTACAACTATGGCGCGTATAGTAGGATCCAAGGGCCAGGTTGTGATCGAGAAACCCATTCGGGACGCTTTAGGGATACGCCCCGGCTATATCGCCGTGCAGAAGTTGGTGGGAGACCACGTGGAGATCCATTTCTACCCACCGGAACATCAAGAGTCGCAACGAGGCGTCTTGGCCGATAAAGCCAAGCGACGCGTCCCTCCCGAAGAATGGTCGAGAGCGAAGGAAGAGGCCTGGAGCAAGGCTGTCACCAGTGAATGGCGGTAAAAACCCCAGCTTCTGCGAAAGCCGGGGTTTTCCATACTCATCCGGCAGGCGACCATTCCATATCCGGGTCCAGCGGATAGATGGGACGCGGCACACGACGATAAGGGAGCTCGGCCATGACCTGCGTGGCATACCCCGGGCTCAGGGCCATGATGGCCCGCGGGGCGCTGTCCCGCAACTCGGGGAACAGATAGCCCAGCTTGGTCACCACGATCTTATGTGCCATCGTGTCCACGCCCGCCCGACGGAAGTCGTCCAGGCACGTGAACGCCCGACGCGATCGCGTCAGGATCACCCGCACGCCGTCCACCTGCACCGTGGCGATGCCCTCCTCCTCCGGCGCCAGATGCACGACGCGGCCGGTGATGCGCAAAGGCCGCCCATGATCGGGGTCCAGCCGGCCGCCCACGGCCAACTCCACGGTCGCGCCCACCCCGGCCAGATAGCACCGCCGCGTGGCCGGCGCGTCGGCGATGGCCGCGTAGACGGCATCAGGCGCGCCATGGGCCAGCAGCCGCTCCAGGACGAAGGGCACGTCCCCCGCGCCGCCGGCCGTGGTGTTGTCGCCGGAATCCGTGATGAACACGGGGGACTCGGGGGCCGCCAGAGCGGCCTCGATGGCCTCATCCACGGGGAGCGTCTCCACATCGTAGCCGAATCGATCCCGCCGATTCCACATCGCCTGCGCCAGACGCCGGGCCTGCTCCCGCGCGAACTCCAGATGGGACGCATCCTCCGCCGCGACGAGCACGTAAGCCGCCGCGTTGGGCACATCGGCCCAGGCGAAGCCCACCAGGATGGACGCGGCGGCGATGCCAGGCTGCGCGTCCACCTCGGGCAACATCGCCATCAGCGAGCGCATCGGCTCCACCTCGGTGATGGCCTGCTCGCCGAAGAGGAGGAGCGGCACCCGGATCATCGTCGTGCGAGGGCGACGTCCAGCCCGGATGGCCTCCACCAGGAGCGTCAGCGCCCGATCGCGGGTCTCCCACATGTCCCGATGCGGGGCGGTGCGATAGGCCACCAGCACGTTCATCCCGTCCACGAACTCAGGCGTCATGTTGCCGTGCAGGTCCAGCCGGGCGGCGATGGGGATCTCATCCCCCACCTGCGCGCGGATGGCGCGCACCAGGTCCGTCTCCCCGTCTCCGATGTCGCGTACGTAGAGGGCGCCGTGCAGGATGAGGAAGATGCCGTCGAGCGAGCCCGCCGCGGCCAGCCCCTCCAGGATCTCGGCCTTGAACGCCTGATACGTCGCCGTGTCCACCGGGCCGGACGGCAGCGCCGAGGCGAAGAGGATGGGGACGGGCTCGATCCCCAGGCGCCCGATCACCTCCGGAAATCCGGGCTCGTTCAGGACCTCCACGCCTCGACGCACGGTGAAATCGACGCGATGGGTGATGACCGAGGAGAATGTGTTCGTCTCATGGGAGATCCCCGCGATGGCGATCCGCATTTTCGCCTCCTTGCTAGCCGAACCGTGGGAACGCACAGCCGTGCGTCCCTATACGCGTCAAGTTAAGCGAAGTCGTGCGTTCTGTGATCTAAACAGCCTGGCGTCACATTGTGCCCCACCCCCCTGTAGTCCCCCCTCCCCAATCCGCTTCGCTGGGGAGGGGGGACAGGGAATGGCTTGTGGTGGCGGCGCAGCTTCGCT